>CAMWUK010000027.1 GCA_947177415.1 uncultured Clostridiaceae bacterium | reverse complement strand
TATTTAATGTGTTTCCTATAGTATATATTTATTAGAAGGTGACAGGAGAAACGAAAGAATAGAGGAGACATATTATGAAATCAAGGGGTTTAGAAGCGGATACTTTAAAAATGCTTTCTCCTATTCAGGATGGATTTACTGGTGAAAGTGAAGAGAGAGATGTTGTAACACAAGGATTAAACCACACAGGTTTTTTCAGATATGGAAAGCAGATTTTAGAGGAAAGCAAACTAGAACGAAGATTTGCAATTGTGGTATTCAATTTGAAAGGATTTCGGGCAATCAATGAATTCTTTGGAATGAGTGGAGGCGATGAATTACTTCAAAAGATGTATCATTATTTTTGTCAATCATCATTAAAGCCTTTGCTGACCGCAAGAATAGAACAAGATATTTTTGCCTGTCTGGTAGATTGTGAGTATATGGATTACTCCTGTTTGGCAGATTTGTGTGAAACAGTATTTACAAAAGAAGAGAAAAGTATTCATGTGTATACAAGATGTGGAATTTACTTGATAGAAGATAAAAAAATGAATGTAAATACTATGTGTGAGTATGCAAAAATTGCAATACACTATATTGTAGATGAATATTCAAAGCCGTATGCAGTTTTTCAGGAATCTATGAGAACAAAATATTTGATACAGTCAGAAGTACAAGAAAGTATTCAAAAAGCTTTAGAAAATGACGAATTTCAACTGTATTACCAGCCTATATTTGATGCAAAAACCAAGGAAGTGGCTTCCGCAGAGGCACTTGTAAGATGGAATCATCCCCAAAATGGAATTATTATGCCCCAAGTATTTATTCCGATCTTAGAAGAAAGTGGACAAATTACCAGTGTGGATGATTATGTGTTTCGTAAGGTAAAGGATTTTTTGAAGAGCAGAAAACAACAAGAGAAACTAATCGTTCCAGTTTCTGTCAATATTTCAGGAATTGATTTTTATGATGATACATTTATGAAATTTCTCCAAAAAGAACTACAGGATAATAAAGAACAAAATATTGATATTCATGTGGAAGTAACCGAAACTTCCCACGCAGCACTTCTAGAAAGGGAAGATGATTTGCTGGATACCATAAGTGGTGCAGGAACCCAGCTATACTTAGATGATTTTGGAAGTGGATATTCCTCCTTTAGTACAGTGAGGGACTATGATTTTGATGTCATTAAGCTAGATATGGGATTTGTAAAAAAAATAGGGACTAGTAGTGAGAATAAGGTAAAAGGTATTATTTATTCCATGATAGATTTGTTTCATCAAATGGATGTGAAAGTGATTGCAGAAGGTGTGGAAAACAAGAACCAGCTTGACTTTTTAACCCAGTATGGTTGTGATTATATACAAGGATATTATTTTTCAAAACCTCTTACACAAGAACAATTTGCCCGGTTTTTAGATGAAAATCCTCACAAGGAAATTACACCAACTGAAAAAAAGAAATTATCTGTTACAGAATTAATTGATTTAGACGTTTTACAGAAGTTCCAAGATGCTTTTTCTGATATGACAGGGATGGCAGCGTTGATGACAGATCGGAATGGTGTTGCTGTAACAAAAGGTTCAAATTTTACTGACTTTTGTATGAAGTATACAAGAAATTCAGAACTTGGAGAAAAAAGGTGTGAAATATGTGACAGGCAGGGGGCAAAACAGGCATTACTTGAGGGAAAAAGCTGTGCCTACCAATGTCATGCAGGATTAATTGATTATGCAGCACCGATTATGGCAAATGGAGAAATGATAGGTTGCTTTATTGGCGGGCAGATATTGTCAGAAAAAGCAGATATTGAAAAATATGTAGGGATTGCAAAGGAATTAGGTATAAATGAGGATGCATATATTGATGCTGTTTCCAAGGTTAATGTGGTAGAAAAAGAGAAAATTGACAGTGCAGCGAATTTTTTATATATTACAGCTAATATTTTATCTAATATTGCCTATAACAAATATATGTTAGACATAGGAAATGATATGTTAAAAAAGAAAAATATGGAATTAGATTATATGGCAAATCATGATAAACTTACAGGACTCAGTAATCGCCACCATATACAGGAATATTTTCAAAAATATGAAAAGTCTGGCAATCCATATTGTATCATTATCGGAGACATTGATAATTTTAAAAAGATAAATGATACTTATGGTCACGCTTATGGAGATATGGTTCTATGTAAAGTGGCAGATATTTTAAAGGAAAATTTGAGTGATAAAAGTGTTCCTTGCCGTTGGGGCGGGGAGGAATTTTTAATTTTAGCTTATGGAGAAAAGGCACAAGTTGTACAACGGATAGATGTAATTCGGAATAAAATTCAAAACATGGAATTAGTTCATAATGAACAATGTTTACAAATAACTATGACTTTTGGTGTGGCATCGAATGGAGAAAAAGCGAACAGGGAAAATCTTATTACATTAGCAGACAGTCGATTATATTATGGAAAAAAACATGGAAAAAATCAAATAGTATCAGAAAATAATAATTGAGGTGATAGTATGGAACAAAGGATGGAAGAAGCAGTAAAAAGAAAACAAAAAGGTTATAATTGTGCACAGGCAGTTGCTTGTACTTATTGTGATAAGCTGGGTGTTGATGAGGAAACCATGAAACATATTTCCCAAGCATTTGGAGTAGGAATGGGCACCTTGGAAGGAAATTGTGGTGCAATTACAGGAGCTGGAATTGTGCTTGGCATGTTGAATAAGGAACAGCGAAAAACAGTGCAGGATATCCGTGCTATTATGACCGAATTTAAGAAACGGAATGGATCTGTTACATGTAAAGTACTAAAAGGAATTGATAGTGGTGTCGTTTTACGGGAATGTAATGATTGTGTTAGAGATGCTGTTGAATTTCTTGAAAAACAATTAGAGAATGAGTGAAATTTAATTTATGCAGAGTATATGGAATGACACAAATTTAAATGCCAAAGAAAAGTTTCTGTGTAAAATGAAATGAGTGGAGGATTTTATATCAATTATGGAAAAACAGGCAAAAAGAAATTCTTTTAAAGGGTCAATTGGTTTTGTACTTGCTGCCGCAGGTAGTGCAGTAGGTTTGGGAAATATTTGGAGATTCCCTTATTTGGCGGCAAAAGATGGTGGCGGAATATTTCTTGTATTTTATATCGCTCTGGCTCTTACCTTTGGTTTTACACTGCTTATAACCGAGGTTGCAATCGGGCGGAAAACCAAACAAAGCCCCCTGATGGCATATGGAAAGATTCACAAAAAATGGAAAAATCTAGGAGTGATTAGCTGCCTTGTGCCAATTATTATCTTGCCATACTACTGTGTTATCGGCGGATGGGTGTTTAAATATTTTCTTGCATATTTAACAGGAAACGGTGCAAGTGCTGCACAAGATGGATTTTTTAATTCCTTTATCTCGGGAAATTATGAACCGGTTATATTTCTTGTTTTGTTTCTTTTTGCAACCTCTTTTGTTATATTCAGAGGGGTAAACAAAGGAATTGAGTCTTTTTCAAAAATACTTATGCCAATCTTGATTTTGTTTGTAATTATTATTGCTGTTTTTTCCCTGACAATCAGCTATACAGACGAAAACGGCATTACAAGAACTGGTATGCAGGGACTAATGGTTTATGTTGTTCCGAATTTTAATGGAATGACAGTAAAGAGCTTTTTCACTGTTTTGCTTGATGCTATGGGACAGTTGTTTTTCAGCTTGAGCGTTGCGATGGGAATAATGATTGCCTATGGTTCTTATGTTAGTGACAGTGCAGACCTCAAAAAATCAATAAATCAGATAGAAATCTTCGATACAGCCATTGCATTCCTTGCAGGAGTTATGATTATTCCTGCTGTATTTACATTTGCAGGAACAGAGGGAATGGAAGCATCTGGTCCAAGCCTTATGTTTGTTTCACTGCCAAAGGTTTTTGCAGCAATGGGATCTATAGGAAATGTAGTTGGATGCCTTTTTTTTGCAATGGTTTTGTTTGCGGCATTGACAAGCTCCATATCAGTTATGGAGGCAATTGTATCAAGCTTTATGGACAAATTTAAAATATCAAGAGCAAAAGCTGCATCAGTTGAAACTATAATTGCACTTACAGCAGGTGTAGTTGTGTGTCTGGGGTATAATATTTTCTATTTTGAACTAAAACTGCCAAATGGAACAACTGCACAAGTTCTTGATGTTATGGACTATATCAGCAATAACTTCTTTATGCCATTGGTGGCAATAGGAACATGTATTCTTATTGGTTGGATTGTTAAGCCCCAAACTATTATTGATGAGGTTGAAAAAAACGGCACAAAAATGGGCAGAAAAAGATTATACAATATAATGATTCGATATATCGCACCAGTTTTGCTAGTGATATTGTTCTTGAAATCAATAGGGATACTGACAATAATATAGTAATATAGATAGAGGAAAAATATGAAAGATTTTAAGAAAGGTTTAATTGACGGAATACCGATAGCTTTGGGGTATATATCGGTTTCATTTACATTTGGACTTCAAGCAATAAGTACGGGGTTAACATGGTGGGAGGCCGTTATGATTTCGTTTATGAACCTTACTTCAGCAGGACAATTTGCCGGGCTTGATATAATGCTAAGAGGTGGCGGTTTTTGGATAGAAATGGCATGTACACAGTTTATAATAAACCTGCGGTATGCATTGATGTCATTGTCTCTTTCACAAAAAGCAGATAAGAGTGTAAAGGGAATGCATCGATGGCTTATAAGTTTTGGAATTACCGATGAAATATTTGCTGTCTCAATTGGTAACAATGGTGAGGTAAGTAATAAATATCTTTATGGGATCATTTTGCTTCCATTATTAGGGTGGACAGGAGGTACTCTTTTGGGAGCGGCGGCTGGAAATATCCTGCCGTCTGTGGTTAGAGATTCTTTGGGTATAGCTATATATGGTATGTTTATAGCGATAATCGTTCCTCCTGCAAAGAAAAATCCAGCTATATTTAAAGTGGTAATAATTTCTATACTGCTTAGCTGTATATTCAAATGGATGCCTGTACTAAATTATGTTTCAAGTGGTTTTGTGATTATTATATGTACAGTTATTTCTGCCTCAATTGGTGCAATTTTTTTCCCTGTTAAGGAGGAGAAAGAATGATTATAAGCAATTTTTTTAGTTATCTTTTTATAATGGCAGGGGTTACATATCTTGTAAGGGCGTTACCATTTGTGATTTTTAGGGGCAGAATTGAAAATACGTTTATCAAAAGTTTTTTGTATTATATGCCTTATGCGGTTTTGGGTGCAATGACATTTCCTGCAATTTTGTTTTCAACAGGTAACTATATTTCTTCGGTGGCAGGACTTATTGTTGCATGTTTGGCTGCATTTAAGGAGAAGAGCCTTTTAATTGTGGCGATTTTTGCTTGTTTTACGGCGTTGGTTATAAATTTGGTTTGTATGCTTTATTAGATTGTTCGGTTAGTTTTCAGGTTGTATATTCTGGCAAAATGTGAATGACATGGCTGAACTGTGTTACTGTTCACAGGTAGTACTTTGCACTTGCTGCAAAGTACGTAAGAATGTTACTGTTCACTCACAAGCTTGACACTTGCTGTCAAGCTATGTGCCAAGAACATAAACCATTCAAGAATCCAGCCTTTCGCCGAAGGCGAACTCTTAATAGGCTGGATTCCGTTACTGTTTGCACCGTAGGTGTGAACAGTAACGGAAGAATAGGTGGTGGTAGAGAAGAATGAAATAGGGTTTGACATAAGAGCGGTGAAATGCTAGTATATATTTATAAAGGTGCTACCGATAGACGGTTAGCCTGAATAAATGATTGATTAAAATAACCGCTCAGTTTCCGAGGCTGGGGCGGTTATTTTTGTGTTTTGTCACTCTTGCCAATCGAGTAACCAAGACAAAAAAAGTAGCACAAAGGTAACTTTTCAGGTAGAAACACGCATTTACTGCGTGTTTCGTAAGAAAAAGTAAATTTTGTAATGTTTAAGCCCCTTCGCCAAAGGTGAATTATTATGGGCTTAAACGTAACTGTTCATGGTTCTGAACAGTTATGCACAAAGACTAAAAACGGCGATAAGATCACTGATTGTAAGCATACGCAAGGTTCTCCTTTTCAAGATTTCTCAAAAGAGATTTCTATGTAATCAGAGGTCACAGTCCTCTGGAGAAGACTAACCGCCTGCCATTATGGCAACACACATAAGAGTATTATAACAAAACGTATCTTAATTTAGGAAGGGAGCTTGTGAAAATGATTAATATATATACAAAAAAAGATAGTAACATTTCTGACAAGATACAATATTTTAATGACAGACTGTTTAACACAGAGGTATTTGGTAGTGAATTTACAGACAATGAAAAACAAGTGATAGAGCAAATTGATCATGCCAAAGTAATGGATCACATGAAGATAGAAACTGATTTTGGAATAGGATCTATATTAGATTTATCCACTGGTTGTAAAACGGCTATCAATATTTTGCGTTTTCCAAATCGAATTATATCTGTAGATGAGTGTGGTTCTAATGCATTAAAGGTTATATTACAATTTAAGGAAGCAAATATTTTTATGGGATTTCCAGCAACCTTGCATGTGCCAGAAGGAAGTGAGCTGGTATTTGATGAAACTGAAAAGGTAGAAAATGACTTAGAATATGAGGCATTTTGGAGTAAAAGATGCAGGGAGCGTGGAGATTATGATATTGTATAAGAACTTAAGTGTGCGGGCTGGAACAAAGATGTATCAATTGGAATTTAAAAACCGCATCACAATAGTGATGGGGGATTCTGGAAATGGGAAAACATATTTATATAAATTTTTGGAAGAATATCGAGGAACTGATGGGTATGAAGATATAGTTTTGTTTAACTATAAATCAGATGATTTTCACAAAAGATTGCAGGGAATGAGAAATAAGTTTATTGTCATTGATAATGCAGATATTATGCTGGATGATACAGATAAACAATTTATTAATTTTCATAAAGAAAATCAATTTTTACTTTTTAAAAGAGATTTTACAAACTTATTTATAAATCCCAATTCTCTTGTAACCCTAAAGCAAGATGGTAATATAATACGGTTTAAGGAGGTTCTGTAGTGTATTATATTTGGACAGAAGATAGGAATGAAGGATTACATTTTTGGAATCTTTTGAAAGATTTTCTGGCATGTGATGATTTAATCGTAGAATCGAAGGAGTCTAATCAAGGAATCCTGTTTGCACTATCTACATTGAAACCAAAGAAAGAAGATGTGTATTATATTGCATTTGACAGAGCATTGGATAATATAGATATTTTTAATAAATATATAAAAGTAAAGGCACTCTGTGATAAGTTTGAAAATGTACATTTGTTGAATATCCAATGTTTTGAAATGTTGCTTTTAAAGTTTACAAAGTTAATTCAATGGACAGGATGCAATAGAGAAAATTTAATTATCACAAGAGCAGAAATATTAAAACATACAAAAGGTAACTTTTTACAGATTGATGATGTGGAAAACAGTGTAGCACTAGCATATTTTCAGAGATTAAAATATCCAACATCAGAACGAATTATCAAATCTTTAACTCGTGAAATATTGAGTAATGATGAATGGACATTAGGATATAAAAATACAGAAACAAATAAAAAAGAATTGGGAAAATGTTGGTATTTTTCATGTTGTGTAATGGATGAAAAAAGATATTCTAGAAGAAAGTGTTGTTTTGACAAAAATAAAAAAGGATATGACAAAATGAAAGAATTGTTTCTTGATATTAATATGCCCGAAATGATACCTGAGGTTTGGAAGAATCATTCATAGAAGTATTTTAAAACTCCGCTGAATTTGTCCAGTTTTTTCTCTTGGTTGGAGGAAGAAGATTATATCTTAAACCATGAAATATGCTATGGTAAGCCAAAGTAATGTGAAATCTTCCCACAGGAAGTATATTGCATAAAACTACAATTCAGATTTATTGGGCATTCAACAGGTATAAATTGGGTGTATTGAGTTTGGGAAGAGAATGGGCTGAACTGTTAGGCAGACTATATAGAAGAATGAAATAGGATTTGACATAAGAGCGGTGAAATGCTAGTATATATTTATAAAGGTGCTACCGATAGACGGTTAGCCTGATATTAGTTGTTATTTAAATAACCGCCAAGTTTACCAGACCTAGGGCGGTTATTTTTGTGTCTTGGAATCACGCTTTCCATACGAGTAACCAAGAATGAACTAAATTGAAAAATAAAATTTGGAGGAAAAAGGAAACTAAAAATGGCTATAGCAAAGAAATATAAACGTAATATTGCATATAAGCAAAAGAATTATGTGTGGTATGTATGTCCCAATGAGGATAACGAAGACCAGCTCGTATTGCATATATTGTCAGAAGATAAAACTCTTATTCTTGCCTGTCCAATTGGAAATTCTGTGAGTTATGTGATTAGCCAAGGTTGTAAGTTTCAAGGGAATAGGGAAAGTGGAGTATGGAAAAGGTATTTATACCCGGGGAAAATACCAGACAGTGTTACCCCTAGTATTGTTTCGGAAATAATAGACTGGGCAATATCTGGTGATGCAGCAACAGAAATTTTATATAATGGTATAGAAATCTGGCTATAAGTGCAGAGACATAAATGGATGTATGAAAGTGCAGGTGACAAAGGATGACTACAAGAGAGGAAGTTTTATCTTATGGAATGACATTTCCAGATGTTTATGAGGATACACCTTTTCGAGATACCAATTGGGTGTTAGTACGATATAGGAAGAATAAAAAAGCATTTCTTTGGACTTATGAATATGAAGGACAGATGCGAATTAACATTAAAGTAGATCCAGAGTGGAGAGACTTTTGGAGACAGACTTATGAAGCCGTAATTCCTGGATATCATCAAAACAAACAACACTGGAATACGGTAATTCTGGATGGAACCATTCCAGACGAAGAGATAAAGCGAATGATTGCGGAATCTTATGATTTAATTGTGGGTAAAAGAAAGTAGAAATAAGTTGCCCTCTATGAGCCTTTCAAAGTGTTCCTGCACCTGCTTGTCAATATCGGCAAGTAAGTTAGCTTGCCCAATTCCGTAACAGGTCAGCTTCCGGCTGAACTGTTACAGAAGATTGATGTATGTAACTAAACCTCAATTATATCCAAGATAAACTTACAAAGTTACAAAAGTGTTAAATCGTTGTTCTGTGAACTGATTTTGCAAGAATTATACCATAGGTATAATGACAAATGGAAAAAGTTGTGTTATAGTGATAGTATTAAATAAAAAATCATAGTTCTGGACAGTTATGAAAGATGACTATTCATAGTTAGGAAAGGAAAAATCATGGAGAAAACAGTTAACGTATTAGCATATCTCAAAAGTGAATATGAACAGATAGAAGCACTGTGCCAATGGTCTCAGAGCTTTGATTTGTTATACTCAAATAAGATAATGCGAAGACGAAAAACTGTGTTTTAAAGGTAGTATCAGACTATATATACATGGATTTTTATATACCGCTTATCTTATTATATAAGATAGGCGGTATTTTATTATCAAAGAACCATAAATAATTAAAAAGAAATGGAGGAATCATAAAATGTTTGAAATTAAAGGAAAATTAAGCACTGCATTTTGTTATGCAAAGGTGGTAGAAGAGGAAGCAATTGAGCAAATCCGAAGAATGTGTGATTATGATTTTACGGAGAATAGCAAGATTTGTATTATGCCGGATGTACATGCAGGAAAAGGCTGTACCATAGGAACTACAATGACTATTACAGATAAGGCAGTTCCAAATATTGTTGGGGTAGATATTGGTTGTGGAATGTATACAGTGAATCTTGGAAAAGAAGACATTGACTTAGAAAAAATGGATGAGGCGGCACATTTTGTTCCCTCTGGAAAGCAGGTCTGGGAAGGAAGACAGGAGCATTTTGATTTAACAAGATTACGCTGTTACCGCAATTTAAGGGATACTAAAAGATTGGAAAGAAGTCTTGGGACTTTAGGTGGAGGTAACCATTTTATTGAGGTTGACAGAGCAGAGGATGGAACCAATTATCTGGTAATCCATAGTGGAAGCCGGAATCTTGGGAAACAGGTAGCAGAACTTTATCAAAATTTAGCTGTGGAATTGCATCAGGGAAAAGAGGAATATTTCAAAAAGAGAGATGCACTCATTGCAGAATATAAAGCTGCCGGAAGAAGAAAAGAGATTCAAGCAGCACTAAAAAAATTAGCATGGACTGCCAGAGAGTTATTAATTCCAGAGGATTTATGTTATTTATATGGAACTTATTTGGAAGATTATTTGCATGATGTGGTTATTTGTCAGGAATTTGCAAGAAGAAACAGGGAAAAAATGGCGGAAGTCATTATTGAGAGAACAGGCTTACAAGGCAGCGAAGGATTTCATACCATTCATAATTATATTGATACAGAAGAAATGATTTTAAGAAAGGGTGCAATTGCCGCACATAAAGGGGAAAAGGTATTGATTCCGTTGAATATGAGAGATGGAAGTGTATTGGCAATTGGAAGAGGAAATCCAGAATGGAATTATTCTGCACCTCATGGAGCAGGAAGACTGATGTCCAGAACAAAGGCAAAAGAGACCTTGAGTATGGAAAAATATAAGGAACAGATGGCAGGAATTTATACTACTTCCATTAACGAAGCAACATTAGATGAGGCACCAATGGCTTACAAATCTATGGAGGATATTATAGACGTAATTGAAGAATCGGTAGATGTTATGGAGGTAATGAAACCAATTTATAATTTTAAGGCAAGTTAAGCCATACAAAGACATCCTCTGTATGGTTTGCTGCCAGAACAGGAGGAATAAGATATGTTTCAGATGCCAATAATCAATATGATAGCAACAGGTAAAAATATAGAGAATTTAAGAAAACAAAGAGAGTTATCAGTAAAGGATTTACAAGATATATTTGATTTTTCTACACCGAATGCCATCTATAAGTGGCAAAGGGGAATAGCAATGCCAACGATTGATAATTTAGTAGTGTTAGCTGCAATTTTTCAAGTACAGATAGATGATATTCTGGTATTAGATGATTCCCAACATATTTTCCAAAGTGCTTAATGAAAAAGAGTGAAAAAAGCAAATAATATTGACCATTTGTGGTTACTGTTCACTGGCCAATGTCATTTAGTTAAGTCACAGGGTTAGACTCCAATACAGGGTCTAACCCCAATTTTTTGCAAAAATCTTCCCAAAAGGGGTTGACTAAAGAAACAAAGATGTTATAATATACTTGTACATTAAGTACACTTAGGAAGTAGAGGTGGTGAAAATTGGAAATCATTATCAGCAACAATGCTAATAAACCGATTTATGAGCAAATCACATCACAAATCAAGGCAATGATAATGAGCGGCGAATTACAAGCTGGTGACGCAATTCCCTCAATGCGGGCTTTGGCGAAATCAATTCATGTAAGTGTTATTACAGTTCAAAAAGCCTATGAGGACTTACAAAGGGACGGATTTATTGAAACGACAGTAGGAAGAGGTAGTTTCGTATCAGCACAAAACAAGGAATTTTACCAAGAGGAACAGCAACGCATAGCAGAAGAACATTTACAGGCTGCTGCCGAAATTGGGCGAACGAGCAATATTTCCATTGAAAAATTGACGGAGCTGTTAGTTTTATTCTATCAGGAGGACGAATAATATGGAAAATATATTAGAATTGCAGGAAATTTCTAAGGCATTTCCTAAATCAAATTTCACATTGGATAAACTTTCATTTTCATTACCCTATGGGGCTATTTTAGGCTTTGTTGGTGAAAATGGGGCTGGTAAGACCACAACTATCGGGTGTATTTTGAATACCGTCAGAAAAGACAGTGGCGTAGTAAAATTATTTGGCAAGGAAATGCAAGACGATGATACAGATATTTGGGAGAAAATAGGAGTAGTTTATGACGGAGATAACTTCCCCGGCTTTTGGACAGCGAAGCAGTTGTCAGAAGTTATGAGTGGGATTTATACACAATGGGATAATGCTTTATTCCAAAAGTATTTGGAGGATTTTCATTTATCGTCTAAACAAAAAATTAAAGACTATTCCAGAGGAATGACTATGAAATTAGTGATTGCAGTTGCTTTGTCACATCATCCGCAATTATTGATTTTAGACGAAGCAACCAGTGGCTTAGACCCTATCATGCGTGATGAAATGCTGAACATTTTTCTTGAATTTGTGCAGGAAGAAAGCCATTCTATCCTTTTATCTTCTCACATCACAAGTGATTTAGAAAAAGTAGCCGATTATATTACATTTATTCATAACGGTAAATTGATTATGACCGTATCTAATAATGATTTGTCAAATTATGCCGTTATGAGATGCAAAGAAAGTCAATTCCTTGCATTAGACCCCAGTGATATTATTGCTTATCGAAAAAGAGATTTTCAGATTGATGTTTTAGTTTCTAATGGGAAAGAGGCACAGCGAAAATATAAAAATAGTGTTGTAGACCATGTTTCTGTTGATGAAATTATGCTGTTATTGGTAAAGGGGGAACGAGTATGAAGGGACTACTTAAGAATAATTTTTTAGCTATATGCTCAAATGTAAAAGCTTTTTCAGCTTTTATGCTTATGTTGGGAATCTTTGTTGTTGCGGTGATTAGCCCATCACTTCTTATTGGCTATGTGCTGTTGAGCATAGTTGGATTTTCGGTTATTGCAGTTACCAGCATAAAAAAAGAGTTTGTTTCCAAGTGGGGAAAATACAAATTAACATTGCCAATAAAAAGAGCCAATATTGTAAAAAGCTATTTTATAAGCCAGTTAATATGGCTGATCGTGGGGACTATCTTTGCTGGTGCAAGTATAAGTCTGTCATGGCTTTTACATGGGTGTCCTTTTGATAACAGTATTGATACCCTGTCGGTATTTGCATTAGGAATTAGTGTAAGCCTTCTTACAGGAGCGTTTTTCTTTCCTTTGTTTTATTTAGGTGGGGAGGAAAAAGGTGAGGTATCTTTGGTTATCAGTTTACTTTGTGGAATTGGTATTACGTTGGGAATTATAAGTACACTTAATCTTTACTTAACGCCTGGTATTACTACTATTTTGCTTGGTGCAGCTCTTTTGATTATATGCTCATTGTTAATGTTTGCCTTATCTTATCCATTAACAGTTAGTATCTACAAGAAAAAAGAATACTAATGCAGTAGCATAACCTGTTGGAGCGGTCAATCAGTTTTGTAATCGGATAATCAAGGGGTAACAATCTAAATCGTTGTTACTCCTCTGAATTATAAATGCAACTGAAAATCATTCAATGCCCCGTGTGGGAGAAAGGGGGAATTTTCTATGACTTGCACGGAAGCGTACAAAGAACACAGCATGTATACTTTCAACAGCTTCTGCAAAGTTGTCATACGTTATGCTGCTATAAACGCATGGCGTGATAGGAATAGACGGCGGCAAAGAGAAATATCCTTTGAATACCTCACAGAAGAAAACTTGTGAAATACAGCTTTAAAAGCTTCCGGTCGGAGTTTGGCTCTTTGTTGGTTAGGGAACTTTTTATACCGGGTAAAATCTTTTTCGGGATTAACAGCATAGTCTGCAATGGAAGATACCACCGACTCAACGGCAGATGAGAAAAGTGATTTGATTTTTTCGTGTGACATAATGTGCACCTCCTTGAAATTAAAACAACAGTTGCATTTCTAATTTCAAGGGTCGCTCCCGCTACTTCTAAAATCCAATCAGCAGCGGGAGCGATCGCACATTTTGGGTTATGTGTCAACCCCTTTGGGGAAGATTTTTGCAAAAAATTTGGGTTAGACCCCTGTATTGGAATCTAACCTTGTGACTTAACTAAATGACATTGACCTGTGAACAGTAACTATTTGCGTGAATACGAAAACGAATGTTGTCAAAATAAATCGAATCTGGTATACTCAAAATGAAACTGAAAAAATTTTGTAACTATTCAGGTAGTAACACGCATTTACTGCGTGTTTACGTAGCAAAAAATGAAAGTTGATTGCTATGTGCTACGCACTCCCGCCCTACATACTCATACAGTTTAGCCAGCCAAATGTCTATATATCTTTGCAAGCAAACTTGCACGAAATATAGCCATTTGTCAAGACTTTCATAGTAAATAAAAAGCAGTTAGGGTAAATTACTCTGACTGTTTTTTATTTAGGAAAAAGAGAAATAATTGAATAAACACATCTAATGTGTTAAAATGCATTTTTAGAAGTGTTTGTATATTGATTAGCAGACAAATATTGCAGGATAGTCTGCTTTGTCAGAAGATGTGAGAGGAGTTGGAACAATGGCATATTTTCCTATGTATGTTTCTTTGGAGAATAAGGATTGTCTGGTTGTTGGAGGAGGAAAAGTTGCCAAAAGAAAAGCAGATACACTACAATCTTTTGGGGGGAAAGTAACAGTGCTTGCACCAGTATTTAAAGAAGACTTTTCTGGTTGTTCTCTTATAAAAAAGTTTTTTCAAAAGGAGGATATTGGTGCATATTTGGTGGTGGTTGCGGCAACAAATAACCGTCAAGTGAACAAGGAAATTAGCAAAATTTGTAAGGAACAAGGAATTGCTGTTAATGTGGCAGACAGCAGTGAGGATAGCAGTTTTTTATTTGGTGCAATTCAGCAGAGGGGAAATATGGTAGTTTCAGTGAATTCAGGAGAAAACCAGCCTGCATGGTCAAAGAGAGTTAAAGAAGGAATAGGGAATTATTTAGATGAACATATTCTACGGATTGGAACTAGAAAAAGTCCCCTTGCACTTGCACAGACAAGAATTGTAATGGATGCAATAAGGAGAGTTAATCCTAAGATTCTTTGCCAGGTGGTAGAGCTTTCTACAAAGGGAGATGAAAAACATAAGAAAAGACTAACAGAATTTGGTGGAAAGGGAGCTTTTACTGGAGAATTAGAAAGGGCTTTAATAGAAGATAAAATTGATATTGCAGTACATAGTGGAAAGGATTTACCAGTGAAATTAGAAGAGGGACTGGATATTCTGGCAGTTCCCAAAAGAGAAGAGGCAAATGATGTATTGGTAACTAAAGTTGGATACAAGCTTCATAAGAAATCTATCATAGGTACAGGAAGTGTCCGAAGAGCTAGGCAGATTCCTTATCAGACAAAAGATATCCGGGGCAATGTGGAAACCCGGTTAAGAAAAATGGAAGAAGGGGAATATGATGGAGTGGTACTTGCTCTTGCTGGGCTAAAACGCCTTAGCATGGAAAATATGGAGAAGTATACTTATCATGTCCTTGGATTACAGGAATCTTATCCTGCTCCTTGTCAAGGTATTATTGCCATAGAAGGAAAGAAGAATTCTAAGTTTTTGCCGTTATTAGAAGCTATCAATCATAATGAAACATGGTATTCTTATCAGGCAGAACGGGCAGTAGTAACCAAATTGGGGCTTGGCTGTCATTTTCCTATTGGAGTATACAGTTATATGAAAGATGATATATTTTATATGGAAGTAAAATATTTGGGAGAGATGGAAAGATTATGGGAATTTCATTGTTCGATTATTGATTTTAAGGAATCTTTGCAGAATTTTCTAAAGAGGATAGAGGAGGAAATGAAGTGATATGGTTTATTTAGTTGGGGCAGGAGTGGGAAATAAACAATACATTACCGTCCGGGGACTGGAACTTATCAAAGCTTGCGATGTATTGATTTATGACAGACTGTTAGATGATTCTCTTTTGGAAGATGCAAGAGAGGATTGTAAAAAAATCTATGTGGGAAAAGAAAGGAACCACCATGCCATGAAACAAGAAGAAATCAATGAAATTCTGGTTGAAATGGCACAAAAATATCAGCAGGTGGTCAGGCTAAAAGGCGGAGATTCTTTTGTGTTTGGCAGAGGGGGAGAAGAGGCAGAAGCTTTATCTAAAAAAGGAATCTGCTATGAATTAATCCCAGGTATTTCTTCTGCTATTGCTGTTCCGGAACTTTGTGGTATCCCAGTTACCCATAGAGGCATAAGCCAGGATTTTCATGTTGTGACAGGTCATACAGCAAAAGAGAATACGATAAATTATCAGGCATTGGCACAGATGGAGGGAACTTTAGTGTTTTTAATGGGAGTACACAATGCAGGAGAAATTGCAGATAAGCTGATAAAAGGTGGGAAGAGTGCAGATACACCAATGGCTTTTCTGGAAAATGGAGGAACGGGAAAACAAAGAGTATTCAAGACAACGCTTGGACAAGCAGAAGAGTGTGTAAAAGAGAATCAGATAGTTGCACCTTCTATTCTTGTTATAGGGGAAACGGTAAATCTTAACTTTTACTGTCCCAAAAAAAAGGTAGCTGTTCTTGGAACGAAAAATTTTCAGGAACGGCTTCGGGAAAACTTATGGGGATATGACATGGAAGAAATTGGAACTATGGTGGTAAAGCCTTTGGAGTTTTCTGTTAATTTGCAATGTGAGTATCTGGTATTTACCAGCAGAAACGGTGTAGAGATATTTATGAAATATCTGTCAGAGCATAAAATAGATATGCGGAAACTGGCAGGAATCAAATTTGCTGTAATAGGCAAAGGAACTTATGATGCCCTAACAAAGTATGGTATTTATGCAGATATTATGCCAGAAAAATATACGGCAGAAGAATTATCAAAATGTCTGGCAGGCTGTAAAGGGAAAAAGTTGATTCTACGAGCAAAAAACGGTTCTAAGGATTTGTGCAGACATATTACAGATTATGAAGATATTCCAATTTATGAAATTGTTCCCCAAAACCTTTGTGACACAAAGGCAGACTATGTGGTATTTGGCAGCTCTTCGGCAGTAAGGGCTTATTGTAGTAAATATAAGATAGCAGGACAGGCCTTGGCTATTGGAGAGATTACTGGGAATACCCTTAGGGAGTATGGGTATGAACCAATGGTTGCCAAGGAATATACAGTGGAAGGAATCAGCACTTTGATTCATAGTGGTATCTGCGAAGGTGGCATGACATTGAATGTGAAAAGGGAGGAATGTAAGGATGCAAAGAATGAGACGGCTTAGAACCACTCCAGCTATGCGGGCATTGGTGAGAGAAACACAAGTGGATGTAAATGATTTGGTATATCCAATCTTTGTGATTGAGGGAGAAAATATCAAAAATCCTATCAACTCTATGCCAGGAATTTATCAATATTCTATAGACCGTTTAGATGAGGAATTAGAAAGAATACGGGAAAGTGGGATATTATCGGTTCTTATTTTTGGAATACCAGATCATAAAGATGAGGTGGCAAGTGAAGCATATAAGGAAGAAGGAATTACCCAAAGAGCAATTCGGCATATTAAGAAAGTAATGCCAGAATTGATTGTTATTGCTGATGTTTGTCTTTGTGAATATACTTCTCATGGGCATTGTGGGTTGGTACATAACGAAGAAATTTTAAATGATGAAACGTTGGAACTGCTTTGCAGAATGTCTTTGAGCCTTGCAAAAGCAGGAGCAGACGTGATTGCACCTTCAGATATGATGGATGGAAGGGTGGCAGCCATTCGTAAAGAGTTGGATGCGTATGGTTTCAAGAATATACCAATTATGGCATATAGTGCAAAATATGCCTCTGCCTATTATGGCCCATTTCGGGAAGCAGCAGATTCTGCACCACATTTTGGAGACAGGAAGTCTTATCAGATGGACATTGCCAATGGAAAAATGGCAATGCGGGAATTAGTAGATGATATTGAAGAAGGAGCTGATATTCTTATGGTAAAACCAGCTCTTGCCTATTTAGATGTGATAAAAGAAGCATCACAAAGATTTGATTATACCATTGCTGCATATAATGTAAGTGGAGAATATTCTATGGTAAAGGCAGCCGCACAAATGGGCTGGATAGACGAAAAGAAAATTGTAATGGAAAATATGGTTGCCATAAAACGGGCAGGAGCAAAAATTATTATAACATACCATGCACTGGATGTGGCAAGATGGATAAAAGAAGAACGATAGAAGAAGTAAGGAAGGGGTTACTGTTCACACCTGCGGTGCAAACAGTAACAGAATCCATCCTATTTAGAATTCGCCTTCGGCGAAAGGCTGGATTCTTGAATGTTTTATGTTCTTGGCACATAGCTTGACAGCAAGTGTCAAGCTTGTGAGTGAACAGTAACAGGAAGGGAGCATTTATGAGACAGGATATGTCAGAAAGTTTGTATCAGAAGGCAGTGAAACTAATGCCAGGAGGGGTAAATAGTCCTGTCCGGGCTTTTTTGTCTGTAAACCGGTCATCAGTATTTATGGAACGGGCAAAAGGGGACAAAATCTATGATGTGGATGGAAATGAATATATAGATTATGTCTGTTCCTGGGGACCAGGAATCCTTGGACATAGCCACCCAAAAGTAATAGAGGCAGTAAAAGAGGCTTGTGAGAGAGGTTTGACTTTTGGTGCACCTACTAGGAATGAAATTGTTTTGGCAGAGATGATTCAAGGTCTAATGCCTTCCATGGAAGTAATGAGGATGGTCAATTCAGGAACAGAGGCCACCATGTCTGCCATAAGAACAGCAAGAGGTTATACTGGCAGAGATAAAATTATAAAATTTAAGGGATGTTACCATGGACATTCTGACGGATTATTGGTAAAAGCAGGCTCTGCTGCACTAACTTCTTCAGTACCAGATAGTGCAGGAGTACCTGCATCCTATACGGAAAATACCTTGGTTGCATTTTATAATGATAAGAAGTCAGTTGAGGAATTGTTTGAAAAGAACAAAGATGAGATAGCTTGTGTTATTGTAGAACCCATTGCAGCAAATATGGGTGTAGTTTTACCAGAAGAAGGTTTTTTGGAATTTTTGAGGGAAATTACTAATAAATATGGTGCGGTTTTAATTTTTGACGAGGTAATTACTGGTTTTCGTATTGGACTTGGAGGAGCACAGGAATACTACAAAGTTACTCCTGATATGACTACCCTTGGTAAAATTGTAGGTGGTGGTATGCCTATGGCAGTATATGGAGGGAAGAAAGAGATTATGGAACATGTTTCTCCAATTGGAAAAGTATATCAGGCAGGAACTTTGTCGGGGAATCCAATTGCAACTGCTGCGGGAATTACAACCTTGTGTCTTCTTGTGAAGAAAGAGGAGAAGGAAGGCTTGTATAAAAAGCTGGAGAAAAAGACCACTAGAATTGCTAGTTCCCTTCGAAAAATAGGATTGCAAGTGAATCAGAAAGGTTCTCTTTTATGTGGATATTGTACGAAGCAGGAAGTGAAAAATTATGAGGATGCACTAACTTCGGATACAAAGAAATATGCAGAGTTCTTCTCTTACTTATTGGATAATGGAATCTACGTAGCACCTTCCCAGTTTGAAGCGATGTTTCTATCTGATGCCCATAGTGATGAAGATATTGAGAAAACATGCCGGATTATAGAAGACTTTGTAACAGTTCAGGTAGGTCTTGCACACTCCGCTGTGCAAGACCGTATGAAAGACTAAGACAGGATTGGAATTGGGCAATTTGTATGTGGAGCTTGCCCAATTCCGTAACAGCTCAGCCTACGGCTGAACTGTTACAGAATTTGCATAGCACTAAAGTGGATAGGAGGCAGGCTATATGACATTTACAGAAAAACATATGGAACGCTATTCCAGACATATTCTGTTACAGGAAGTAGGTTTAGAAGGGCAGGAAAAACTGTATAATGGGAAAGTGTTAATTATAGGTGCCGGAGGATTAGGGTCTTCTGTTACCTTGTATTTAGCAGCAGCAGGAGTAGGAACGATTGGTATTGTGGATGGAGATGAAGTGGATTTATCCAATCTGCAGAGACAGATTATACATTCTACAAAAGACATAGGCAAAGCAAAAGTAATATCTGCAAAAGAATCTATAGTCAAAATGAATCCCGATGTTAGGGTGCATACTTATCCATTTATGATAAATATGGATAATATTATGGATATAATAAAAGAGTATGATTTTATTATTGATGCTACGGATAATTTTTCATCAAAATTTTTAATCAATGATGCTTGTGTTATGGCAAAAAAGCCTTTTTCCCATGCAGGAATTCTTCAATTTAAAGGACAGGTTATGACTTATGTTCCAGAGAAAGGACCTTGTTATCGGTGTATATTTAAAAATCCACCACCCAAAGAAGCAATACCATCTTCTAAACAGGTTGGTATTCTTGGTGCGATGTGTGGTGTGATAGGAAGTATTCAGGCAATGGAGGCAATGAAGTATTTTACAGGTGCAGGGGATTTGCTGGTAGGAAAATTATTGACTTATGATGCATTAAAAATGGAATTTCGTACCGTTAAATTTCCGAAAAAAGATGAAAACTGTGGGGCTTGTAGTAAAAATAAGTTGTTGTGATGTATCTGTTCAGGTACTGAACAGATACGTTGTGATTTAGAAAAATAATAAGGAGCTGAAACACAAATGTTTACTGTGTACAGCTCCTTATCTGTTTTATCTCTCGTATTTAGGAATTCCATAAAATGAATTTAAAAGTTATTTGTCACAATAATTAAATTCAGTAGGGCTTTCAATTAAGGTAGCAGCTTGGAATTCATGTTTGTGTCCATTTTCTTGGTCTGTGCATTCTTTTAAATAGTGAACATGTTTTCCACCACCTACCTCAATGGCTTCTCCTGTTTTACCACAGAATTCATGATAATGTTCATTTGCAAAATCTGTACGGAATGTTACTTCATGAACATGACTATTACAGGTTTTAATAGCTTCACCAGTTACAGTAGTAAAACGATGGTTGTGGCATCCACTGCAGTTGCCCTCAAAACCAGTGCTTCCTTGAAGTTCATGAACATGTTTTTGTTTGTCGCAATTGTTGTTACACATAATAATCATTCCTTTATTGTTTTCTATACTTTATACTATGATACAAGCCGTAGAGGGTGATAAAATTTGGTAGGAAATTTGTTATAGTTGGCTAATCCTTATCTGCTAAACCAATGCATCGTTCCGCAATGTTTCATTCAAATCACACTGCAAAAGACGTTTTCCTCCAATGTAATAAGCAAGTGCAACAAACAATACAATCGCAGCCGCAAATATCAGAATGGGCAGAACCGGGGCTTCCGACCAGAATACCATTGGGTCTAAATAGCTTGCTGTTACGGTAAATTGCACAAACAGTAGCGTAAGGGGCAATGTAATTAAAAGAGGTTTCCCTGCTATCACAAACGCTTCGATACAGAACATTTTCCTCATTTCCTGTGGCGTCAAGCCAATAGACATATATTGGGCAAATTCCCGCTTTCTCTGACGAAGAAAACCTAACGTATTTGAAAACACATTCGCAATTCCAATAATGGCAAGCAATACACAGAAAGCTCCCAAAATCATTACCATGCCCTGTATTAAACTGTCATTAGACAATCTTTCTTGTACCCGGTTTTCACTTTCAAATTCATATTGTTGTGAAACAAGTTGCCGGGTATCTTCCTCCAGACTGTTTAAATCTGCAAGGCTTGCGTTTCCGCTTGAAAAAATACGGATAAAGCTGTCGTCATCAGCTTCCCCTATCTGATGTAATGTGTCCTTCCACATCGTAAGAGAAACAAAGTGCACAAGAGAATAATCTCTATATTCTTCCCTCAGTTTTGGGACTGTCTGTGTATAAGATAAAACAGGAATTTCGATGCTCTGGCCATTCTTATAAAGCATGGTTGTCTGGTTATCTTCCGTTACAAAGGGAATATACTCTGCGTAACGGAAATTACTGTTCACGCTATCCCAAATCTGATTTAACACGACTGCCCCATCAAGTCTTGGAGTAATGCCAATCTGTGAACAGTAGTTTAAAAAACTTGCATCATCCAATATGATAATCGGGGCAGACACTTGAAACCAGTCTTCAGTCTTTGGAGTTCCCGCAACTGCTTCAAGCCCGCCAAGAGATGCCAGTTCATCGCTCTGTAGTTCTTCGGGCAGAAATGTCGTTGATTCTGCCTTTTGATATACCGTAGCATCCTGTATGCCAGAAATCTCCTGCAATTCTGTTGTCAAACTGAAATCTGATATTTCTGTGTCTTTTAAGGTTATCATTACATCCCACGCACTCTGATACCGTTCAAAATAAGTATATCTGGTACTGATATCAGCAAGAGTAGTAAAGCAAAGCATGATAGAAAAACCCAGAAAAGACAACAATAATGACAACGTAGATATCCTTAGAGATTTCTTTTGGGCTTTCAATGCGTTCCCTGCAAGTTCTCCTTTCATGCCAAAAATAAAAGATAAAATTCGAGAATGTTTCCTTTTCTTTAACAATAAACCACCTGTATTTCTGATTGCTTCAAGTGGTGTCATTCTGCTCAATTTTCTTGCGGGTATCCATGCAGAAAAAATTACTGTTAAGAAAGAAATCAAAATAGTAGCCACAAATATGGATGGATGATACTGAAAGGCAGCTTCGTGGCGTCCAGATACATCCGCAGCAAAGAAATTGATTGCACCTATTAATTCATAGCTTATTAAAATTCCCAACAAGCTTCCAAGCAGCATCGGCAGTATGCTTAAAACCATTGCTTCCTGTAGCAGGCAGGTTCTGACTTGTCTTGGTGTAGCTCCAATGCTTGAAAAAATACCAAATTGATGGATTCTGGCGTTCATTGATAATTCAAAGGAGCCTCGGATAATCAGGATTAATGATAGTACCACAATCATCAGTATTGCCAGATACAATGCCAAAAGCATTGGTGGAGTTTCATCCTCTGGGTCATGTATAAAATATCGGGATAAAAGCAGCGAGTGGTATTGGATGGAATCTTCTTCCAATCCAAGCTGTGCCGAAATCAGTGGCATATCACAATAAATGTTTCGGGCGTTCTGAAAATAAATATCAATTACCGTTTCGTCTCTTTTAGATAATTCCTCATTGATAACTGCTTTTTCTACATTTGCAAATTGATGTACCATAGATAAATCATCTTCAACAAATTTTTCACACACAATACGACCCTGCCAGTCACCTTCCTCCAAAATGATTTTCTCTACCTCATATATCCAGAAATTGTAGGCTATACTGCACAACAAGGACAAAAACATCGTGGCGACCAGAGCTGCCGCCATAATCGACACACTGGATGCATGATTATTTTTAATATAGCTTTTAGAGTAATCCTTCCACATACTGCTCACCTCCTCTTTTCATCGTTGACAATTTTTCCATCTTCAATGGTCACAATCCGGTCAGCTTCCAACGCAATTTTTTCATCATGGGTAATGAGAAGTATTGTCTGTTTCAAAGTTCGGTTTGACAGCTTTAAAAGGTCAATAATTTCCTTTGAATTTTTCTGGTCAAGGTTTCCTGTCGGTTCATCAGCGAAAAGAATGGCAGGGCGGTAAATCAAAGACCTTGCGATTGCGACCCTTTGTTGCTGCCCTCCAGATAACTGGCTGGGCAGGCTTTCCAGTTTATCCGCTATTCCTAATGTCCTTACAATCGTTTCAAAATATTCTGCATCTGGCTTTCTCTTGTCAAGAAGCATAGGCATAAGGATATTTTTTTCCGCTGTCAGAGTTGGAATCAGATTGTAGAACTGATAAACCAAGCCAACCTTTCTCCTTCTGAAAATTGCGGAGTTTGTAGCGTTTAGCCTGCTAATGTCAACGCCGTCAATCATTACAGTGCCTTTTGTTGGCTTGTCCACACTCCCAAGAATATGCAAAAGTGTTGATTTTCCAGAGCCAGATGCCCCAATGATTGCAACAAATTCTCCTGTTTCAATGGATAGATTAATTCCGTTTAAAGCAGTAACTTGATTTTCGCCTTTTCCAAATACTTTTTCAATATCATTACATCTTAGTATTTCCATATTGTCAAATCCTCCTATTTGTTATTCTCTATACCTCGGTATGAATCCCTTTATATTATTTGGCACTCATAAAGGTAATTCGTTATAGTTCACACCTGCGGTGCAAACTGTAACGGAATCCAGCCTATTTAGAATTCGCTTTCAGCGAAAGGCTGGATTCTTGGCTGTTTTACGTTTTGGCACATAGCTTGACAGCAAATGTCAAGCTTGTGAGTGAACTGTAACAGTAATTCTATTATAGGAACCGCTTCGAGAACCCTATAATCATGCATTATAACAAATGAAAATGACATCTCAGTGACTGTAAAAACGAATTTCAAAACAAGCACCGCTATTCGGAAGATTGAATGCACGGATAATTCCGTTCTGCATTTCTATGATTGCTTTTGAGAGTGAAAGACCTATTCCAATTCCAGTGTCTTTTGCCTTTCTCCCTCGATAGAACCGCTCAAACAAATGAGGTAAGTCTTCTTTTGCGAATCCTTTCCCCTCATCCGATATCCTTATCTGCACATAGAGTGGATTTTTTTCATAGGAACAATGGACCGTAGTGCCTGTTTCTGTTGCTTCCATGCAATTTTTCATCAAATTCATGACTGCTTCCATCGTCCAGTCTAAATCTACATTGATATCCATCTCACCCATTTCTGGAACATCAATCAAAATGCCCTTCCGTATAAACAACTCATTTAAATTGTCAGATGCCAGAGCAAGTATGGTAAAAACATCTGTTGGTTTCCTGTCAAGTGCAAGTGTTCCTGCATCAATGCGGGATAATAACAATAGTGCTTCTTCTAAATGCGTGAGCCTGTTTATCTGCCGTTCTATTTTCGAAGCATGGACATCTCCCAAATGTTCTTTCGCCATCTGAACAGTTAAAGAAATAGACGTAATCGGCGTTTTAAGCTGATGTGCAATATTGGAGAGATTTTCCGCAAAATTGTTTCGTGACGTAAGTGCAGCATCCCTTGTCTGGTAAAGTGTCGTTACCGTTTTATATATTTCATCTTGCAGTCTAGAAAATTCATCTTCGCAAGGTTCCCAAAGTAATCCCTGGCTACCTGTATTTATTTTTTCCAAATACCCCGTCAATGTTTGAATACGGGCGGCTGATTTCCTATGCCAATACCAGAAAGAGAAAAGGAACAGTATGCCACCTGACATAAATCCCAGAACGGTAATCCAGAGGACTGTCGTATCCGCAATTCTTAAATTTGACGGCTGATACCCAAAAGCCTTTAATATATTTTCATCTGTTTCATAGAAATCTTGTGCTTTCAATACTTCCAAAACATTCTGTCTGGAATCTGGATATTTCTGAATCATTCTTTCGCAAAGTCCTCCCAACATTTGAAAACATGCATGGCGGTAGTACAAAGTAAGAAAGAATGTAATTATCGCAGCAACAATCAGACTGACCGACAATACAAACAGAAACATCATTTTTATATTTGATTTTTTGCTCATATCCCATCCTCCATACGATAGCCAAAGCTTCGTATTGTCTTTAGGCAGGACGGATGATGGAGCTTTTCCCTCAGCCGTTTCATTGTCACTGTCAACGTATTATCATTGACATAATTCCCATTATTGTCCCAGATTTGAGTCAGCAGCCGTTCTCTTGTGACGGTCTTTCCTTTATTTTCCATTAAAAGCTGCAAAAGCTGATATTCTGCTTGGCTGACAGTTATTTCTTCTTCACCACAAAATACCGCCATCTTGTTTTTGTCAATAGAGATAGAACCACAGGAAAGATACTGGCTCTGTACATTTCCTGCTCTGCGGAGCAATGCGTGAATGCGGGAATACAGAACCTCTAATTCAAAGGGTTTTGTCACATAATCATCCGCTCCGTCTTCAAAGCCGGAAATAATATCACGGGTATCATCCCGGACAGTCAAAAAAATAATTGGAAGTTCTTTCCATTTTGAACGTATCCATCTGCAAAAGCCATCTCCCTTGCCATCTGGCATATTCCAGTCAATCAGTGCAATACTTGGAATATGGTTTTCAAATGCTTTCCTTCCGCTTTCCAAAGTCCCAAATATAAAAACTGTATATCCTTTCAGGCTCAGATATTCCTTTACAGCCATTGCAATATTTTCATCATCTTCAATATAATAGATTTCTATCATTTCCTCGCCTCCTTGTGATTTTTTCGCCACATATCCACTGGCTTTTCTGTGTTCCGTGGGATAATCCATAAATGACCTAAATGAATAACACCCTCAATGTGGTTTGCCTTGCATAATTTCTGAACTTGCCGCTCTGATATTCCCATAATTTTGCAATTTCTTGCACAGTCATATAATCGAACATAAGATATCTCCTAATATTACCTAAAAGTATTCTTAATTATAGTTGGTCAAACGAACTAAATCAAGCTTAAAAAAATATATCCATACACTCTCCAAACCTGTTTTAAAGTTTGGGGGATTTTTTAATGTTCTTTTTTCGGGCAGTTATCCATGGCTGAACTGTTACAGGAATTAAGATAGAGCTTGTATTATATAGTAGAAAAATAAAAGAGAATTCGTTATAATAGAGTTATTGCACAAGGGAGATGAAAATGTTACTGTTCACAGGTTCCCTGTGCCCAGTAACGATTTTGGTCCATTATAAATGCATCTTCGATGCATGGACCAAAATCTTGCATAATTTCATTCTTGGTGCATAGCTTGACAGCAAGTGTCAAGCTTGCGAGTGAACAGTAACATGAAAATTTCTGTGTAAGAAAGGAATGATTGAATGATGTTGAAAATAAAATTGAAAGTAGATGGTATGATGTGTGGCATGTGTGAAAGTCATATTAATGATGCCATAAGAAGTAAGTTTTCTGTAAAGAAGGTAACATCATCCCACGCAAAGGGAGAAACAATTGTTATTACAGAAGAGGACATAGAAGAAAAATTAAAAGCAGCAATAAATGATACAGGTTATACTGTAGTGAAAATAGAGAAGTCACCTTATGAGAAAAAAGGATTTTTATCAAAATTTTGCAAGAAATATAGTAAAGGAGTTTAGAAAATATGGAAGGAAAAGAAAATCTTGAAATAGCAGGAGAAATTACCCCAATTGTACAAGGAATTCTAAAGGATTATCAAGGAGAAAAAATTATTGATAAATTAGATGTATTTCATCAACCAGATAAAGATGTGGTAATTGATATGATACAAAAGCTGTTTCGCATTGCTTATCCGGGATATTTCAAAGATAAAAATTATAGAATGTATCATGTAGAAAACAATCTTGCTATGCTTATAGAAGATGTTATCTATAATTTAAGTAAACAAATTGCCATTGTCTTAAAATATAATCCAGAATATCAGGATAAAAATCAGAGTGAATTAACGATAATAGCACAACAGATTGCATTAAAATTTGCATCCCGTATTCCAAAAATCCGGGAATATATAGACACAGATTTGCAGGCAACCTTTGAAGGAGATCCGGCAGCAGAAAATACAGATGAGATTATTTACTCTTATCCGGGATTATTTGCCATTACCGTGAACCGCTTTGCTCATGAATTGTATTTGTTATCTGTACCAGTTCTGCCTAGAATTATGACAGAGTATGCCCATGGAGAAACAGGAATCGATATTCATCCGGGAGCGACTATAGGAAAATATTTCTTTATTGATCACGGAACAGGAATTGTAATTGGAGAGAGTACCATAATAGGGGAACATGTAAAGATTTATCAGGGTGTAACTCTTGGAGCACTTTCAACCAGAGGTGGGCAAAGTCTTCGGAATAAGAAAAGACATCCTACCATTGAGGATTATGTTACAATTTATTCTGGGGCTTCTATTTTGGGAGGAGAGACAGTTATTGGGAAAAATGTAGTGATAGGAGGTAATGCATTTATTACTTCTTCTGTAAAGGAAGGAACCAGAGTCAGTGTAAAGAATCAGGAATTGGAGTATGATAATAAACAAAATATTGTGCAGTCGATTGATAGAGAAGAAGATGAGGCTTGGTTTTACATAATATAAATCGTGTTTCTGGACAGTTTCTGCTTGATTCAGTAGAAATTCCAAGCTATAATAGTTTTGAGGTTATATATCCTTTGTGAATGGCTATACGATTTACATAAAAAATACAGAAGGAGAAAGATTTGGGTACAGAGATAAAAAATGCAGTAGAGGCAACAGATATTGATGCCTGCTATGATGAAAAGGCAAAGCGGTTGTTAAGTAACAAAATTATATTGGCACATATTTTAGTAAAAACGGTTGATGAATTCCAAGGAATGAATCAGAAAGATGTGCAATCTTATATCGAAGGCGAGCCTTTTGTCAGTAAGGTTCCAGTAGAGCCAGGGTTGACAAACATAGCAAAAGAAAAAGATGGGCAGAGAATTGTCGGAATGAATACAGAAAATGCAGAAATAAATGAGGGACTGGTAAGGTTCGATATTATCTTTTATGTGCGTGTGAAAGACGGAATTTCACAGGTTATTGTAAATCTGGAAGCACAGAAAAATGAGCCAACAGGTTATCATATCCTGAACAGGGCAGTTTTTTATGCCAGCCATCTTATTTCCTCGCAGAAGGAAAGGGACTTTGTCAAGATGAAATATAATGACATAAGGCGTGTATTCTCCATTTGGGTTTGTATGGGAATAGATGAGAACTGTATGGATTATGTGCATCTGGCAAATGATAAGCTGCTGGGTTCTTACCATTGGAAAGGCAGGATGGATTTGCTGAACATTATCATGATAGGCATTTCAGACGAAGTTCCAAAGCATGATAACAAGTATGAGTTGCACCGTTTGCTAAGTACGTTGCTCTCGGTGGAATTATCTGTAAATGACAAACTTGGCATTATTGAAACAGAATATGACATTCCAGTAGAGGATAGAATAAGAGAGGACGTGAGTGAGATGTGTAATCTGAGCCAGGGAATTAGAGAAAAGGGAAGAGCAGAAGGAGAGGCTATAGGAAAAGCCGAAATTATTATTAATATGTACAATAATGGGTTTTCAATGGAGCAGATAGTTCTTGCCACGAATAAAAGTATAGAAGAAATTAAAACAATTATTGAAGAAGATAAGCTGGATTTTTAGTGCAATGAAATCAGTAGAAGATATACGGCAATCAGGAATAGAGGGACTGGATATGCTGTTTATAGAATGCTACACAGAACAGGCAGATATGCTTACGTTGATGTGTTTATTCTGGATTGCAGACAAAAAGTTCTTGCATTATGGAAATAACCTGTTATAATGAAAAATAACTGAATAATAACAATTGGTGCCATTACAGCAGAAATATATGGAAGATACTGCTAATAGAGAGCAGTTTTGATATCATTTTGTTGATAATGGTTAAAAGGGAAACAGGTGTAAGTCCTGTACGATCTCGTCACTGTAAGCCAGGAGTATAAAACAGGTGCATAGCACAGCCACTGAGAATATTGGGAAGGCTGTTTTGTATGGAGATAGGTAAGTCAGGAAACCTGCCAGTTGTTGGTACAGGAAGCAGATTCCAGATCACGAGTAATTGGTCGTACCGAATAGTAGCATGTAACAGGTCAGCCCACTGGCTGAACTGTTACGATTTCTTTCTAGTGCTGCTGGTTCTTTTGCTCCGTCGAAAATTGTTTTTTTGACGGTTTTCTTTTTGTGTGCAAATGTATTTGGCATAGTGAGTGGTGAGCTGGTTGATTAACTTGTAAAAATCTGGAAAAATTCTGTATTATATTCAGAAATTATAAAAACCAGGAGGAAAAAAGAATGAAAGCAAAGAAGGTAACCAGATTATTATTTGTAATGCTATTAGCAGCAATGGTGGGAACAGGATGTTCTAATGGTAAAACAACAAGCAGCGATAATGTGCAGACAAAGGTGCCAGAGACAACAGCAGATGGGAATGGAGAAAGTAATCAAAAGGATACAGAGGAAGCAGACGAAGAAGAGAATTATGAAACAGGAGATGCAGCTTTGGATAATACAAGAAATCAAAACGAAATTGGTGAAAATGAACTTTTAGTAGTAAGTTTTGGTACTAGTTATAATGATAACAGAAGATTAACCATCGGATCTATCGAGGATGCAATGGAAAAAGCATTTCCAAAGTACTCTGTCCGAAGAGGATTTACCAGCCAGATTATTATTGACCATGTAAAGAAAAGAGATAATGCAGAGATTGACAATGTCAAAGAAGCATTAGACAGGGCAGTGGATAATGGAGTAAAGAACTTGCTTATCCAGCCAACACATTTAATGAATGGTTTGGAATATAAAGATTTGGAAGAAGAAGTGGCAGGTTATGCAGATTCTTTTGAGAAAGTTGTAATTGGAAAACCACTTTTAACTTCCGATGAAGATTTTAAGGCAGTTATGGGTGCAATTGTAGATGTTACAAAACAGTATGATGATGGAGAAACAGCAATTTGTTTTATGGGACATGGTACAGAAGCTGATTCTAACAGTGTATATGAAAAGATGCAGAATACACTTACAGATGCTGGGAAAACAAATTATTTTGTAGGAACTGTTGAAGCAGAACCTAACTTAGATGATGTTTTAGCAAAAGTAAAAGAGGGAAAATATAAAAAGGTAGTTCTTCGTCCTCTTATGATTGTAGCTGGAGATCACGCAAATAATGATATGGCAGGGGATGAGGAGGATTCTTGGAAGAAGACTTTTGAATCTGCCGGATATGATGTAGAGTGTGTAGTAGAAGGACTTGGACAATTAGAAGCAATTCAGAATCTTTTCGTAGAACATGTGAAAGAAGCAGAGAAAGAACTAAATAGCACAAAATAGCAAACATTGAATAGAAAAAAACAGAATAAGAATAGAAAGAATGTGGGGGTACTTGTAACAGTTAAACCTGTGGGCTGAACTGTTATGGGTACTTTTATAAGAAATGATAAAGTACCCCATATAAAGGTGTAGGGATGAAGAATAAATTATTTGTAAATATAAGCATGATTTGTCTGGCAGGAATACTTCTTATGGGATGCGGAAGTGACAAAACAGAATTATCTGCAAACAAAAATGTGGAAACGGTATTACAAGAAAATAAAACAGAGCAGCCAGAGAAAGACAGCCAGGTTGCATCCAAAGAGGAAATGGCAAAGCCTGTAGAAGTGGGTTCTAAGAATCTGATAGCAGTTACTGGAGATAAGATAAAAGATGGGAAATATGAAATTCAGGTAGAATCCAGTTCTGCTATGTTTAAGATCACTCATTGTGATTTAACTGTAAAAAAGGGAAAAATGACAGCAGAAATGACTATGAGCGGAACGGGTTATGCAAAAGTTTTTATGGGAACTGGAGAAGAAGCAGTAAATGTAAAGGAAGAGGAGTATATTCCTTATGTGGAAAATGAAAAAAAGGAACATACTTTTACCGTACCAGTGGAAGCTTTGGATAAAGAAATAGCATGTACTGCATTTAGTATCAGGAAAGAAAAATGGTATGACAGGACATTGGTATTTTCCAGTAAATCCCTTCCGGCAGATGCCATAGAAGGAACAGGAAATACGGTAGAAAGTCTTGGGCTAAAGGATGGAAATTTTCAAATAGAGGTTACTCTGGAGGGCGGTTCTGGAAAATCCAATGTAAATTCTCCTGCGAAGCTTTGCATTAAAGAAGGAAAAGCTTATGCAACCATTACTTGGAGTAGTTCAAATTACGACTATATGAAAGTAAACGGAGAAAAAATTGAGCCAGCCAGCAGAGAGAAATTTTCTGTGTTTGAGATTCCTGTAGAGGTGTTTGACCGTAAATTTGCTGTAATAGCAGATACAGTTGCGATGAGCGAACCTCATGAAATAGAGTATACTTTATTTTTTGACTCCACTACATTAAAAGAGAAATAAAGGAATAAATGGAAAGGTATGGTAGGATGAAGAAAAAGACTAAGAAATATACAAAGATAGTGATAACCATAAGTGTTATGGTTTGCTTTGTTTTAGCTGTAATTTTTTTTCTGCGTGCCAATATATCTAACCCAAAGACGGATTCCAATGTGACATGGAGTGAGAAAATTCCCATTAGAAAGATGAAGCTTGATTATGCAAAAGAGTTTTCTATAGAGTATTACGAGGAAGGATACACATTAATAGAAATTGGAGATACGGACAAATTTCTTATGATACCAGAAAATAAGGAAATACCACAAGGATTAGACAAAGATGTTGTACCAATTTACCAGCCATTAAACAACATTTATCTTTGTGCAACGGCATCCATGAATATGTTTGTAGAATTAGATGCACTGGATACTATCCGTCTTTCTGGGACAAAAAAAGATGGATGGTATATTCCAAAGGCAAAAGAAGCAATGGAGAAAGGTCATATTCTTTATGCTGGAAAATATAATGCACCTGACTATGAAAGTATCTTAAATAATAATTGCCAACTGGCAATAGAATCCCAGATGATTTATCATACACCAGAGGTAAAAGAGGAATTAGAAGAATTTGGAATTCCAGTATTGGTAGATTACTCCAGCAAAGAAGAGGAACCTCTTGGCAGAGCAGAATGGGTAAAATTATATGGTACATTGACTGGGAAGGAAGAGTTAGCAGAGCAGTTATTTCAGGAACAAAAAAAGGCATTTGAAAGTGTTATAGAAGGAGAAAATACAGGGAAAACGGTAGCATTTTTCTATATAACTTCAAATGGGCTTGCCAGTGTACGAAAGCCAAGTGATTATGTTGTGAAATTAATTCAGTATGCAGGAGGAAGATACATACTGGAAGACTGTGAAGAAGAGGAAAATGGAATTTCTACCATGAATATGCAATTAGAAGAGTTTTATGCAAAGGCGAAAGATGCAGATTATATTATTTACAACAGTACCATAGGTGGAGAACTGGAATCTATGGAACAGCTTATAAATCAAAGTGAACTACTGGCAGATTTCCGTGCAGTAAAGAACCATAATGTGTGGTGTATTCATAAGAATCTTTATCAAGAGTCTATGCAGATGGGAAGTTTGGCAAAGGATATTCACTTAATGTTGACCAAGAAGGGAGTAAAGGATGAAGATTTCACATTCTTATATAAAGTGGAATAAACAGTTACGATGGGTGGGAGGATTCGTATTTTTGGGAATTTTGTTGTTTATTCTTTTTTGTATGAATGTATGTATAGGTACAGTATCTATTTCTATTAAAGATATAGGTGCGATTTTATTAAGACAACAAAATAATGAAATGTTTTATAATATTGTTTGGAAAATCCGTTTTCCGAGAGCCATTGCAGCAATGGTTCTTGGAGGCGGATTAGCTTTATCTGGATATTTGTTACAGACTTTTTTTCATAATCCCATAGCCGGACCTTTTGTACTTGGAATTTCATCAGGAGCAAAGCTTGTAGTGGCAGTGGTTATGATTGTATTGGTGAAACAGGCAGTAGAAATTAATTCATGGACTTTAATTGTGGCAGCTTTTATTGGAGCAATGTTAGCCATGGGACTGGTTTTGCTAATGTCTGGAAGAATCCGTAATATGTCCCGTTTAGTTATTAGTGGGATTATGATTGGGTATATTTGTTCTGCTATTACAGAATTTCTAGTAGCTTTTGCAGAAGAAGATGATATTGTAAATCTTCATAGCTGGTCTATGGGAAGTTTTTCTGGAATTACCTGGGATAATGTTAAAATAATCACAATAGTCGTAGGAACAACTAGTATTTTGGTATTCTTTATGGCTAAACCGATGTATGCATATCAGTTAGGAGAGGGGTATGCGAAAAACATGGGAGTGAATATTGTACTTTTCCGAATACTGCTTGTGTTGTTTTCCAGTGTATTATCTGCTTGTGTTACTGCATTTGCAGGTCCTATTTCCTTTGTGGGAATTGCTGTACCACAATTGGTAAAGGTTGTCTTATATTCTTCTAAACCAATTTTAATGATACCAGCAAGTATACTAGGAGGGGCTGTATTTTGTTTAGCTTGTGATTTGTTAGCACGGACACTTCTGGCACCTACAGAATTAAGCATTAGTGCAGTAACGGCAGTATTTGGTGCACCAGTTGTTATTGCTGTAATGCTAAAAAGAAAGGGGTAGGAAAAGGTGAAAAAGATTTATTTCCAAACGAAAAAAATGACCATAGGATATCAGAATATCCCAATAATCCGGGATATTGAAATTGCTATAAAGCGAGGAGAGATTTTTACTCTAATTGGCCCTAATGGTGCAGGGAAAACCACAATGATAAAGAGTATAGTGGGACAGTTAAAGCTGTTAGATGGGACGATATATCTGAATAAGGAATCTATGGAGGAATTATCTGGAAAAGAATTGGCAAAGAAGATGGCAGTAGTTCTTACAGATCAGGTAAAAACAGAATTATTCACCTGCGAAGATATGGTGGCAACAGGGCGTTATCCCTATACTGGAAGATTTGGAATATTAACAAAAAAAGATTTGCAATATGTGGAGGAGGCTATGGAATGTGTCCATGTGTCAGAATTAAAAGACCGGGATTTTAGGGAAATCAGTGATGGACAAAAGCAAAGAGTGATGTTGGCAAGAGCAATCTGTCAGAAACCAGAAATCCTTATTTTGGATGAACCAACTTCTTATTTAGACATTCGTTATAAATTGGACTTTATGTCTGCATTGCAGCAAATGACCAGAAAGGAAAATATTACTGTAATTTTATCCTTGCATGAATTGGATTTGGCAGAGAGGATTTCAGACAAAATCATGTGTGTACGGGGAGAGTATGTAGAAAGGGTTGGAACACCAGAAGAAATTTTTCAAAAAGATTATATCCGCAGTCTGTATGGCATCGAGAAAGGTTCTTTTGATGAAGAACAAGGCAGGCTGGAACTGCCTAAAATAACAGGAGATCCAAAGGTATTTGTCTTAGCTGGAGGTGGGAAAGGTGCATCGGTTTACCGGGCACTCCAACGAAAGGGCATACCTTTTGCAACAGGGATTTTACAGGAAAATGATGTAGATTATCCGGTTTCCAAGGCATTAGCACAAAAAGTTATTTCTCAAAAGTCATTTACGAGAATAAGTGAAGAAACATATCTCAAAGCAAAACAACAAATCGACCAATGTGAAAAGGTATATTGTGCCATTCAGGAATTCGGTGAATTAAATATGGAAAATTATAAGCTTATGGAATATGCAAAAGAGTTGGGAAAGCTAGTGGAGTGATATGCTTGTGTAACGAACATAAGAATTAGAAGTTTTACTTGTCTCTTTTTGACATTGACAGATTATGTGTTAGTTTCTATAATGGAAAAGAGAAACTCGTAACAAAAAAGGAGAAAAGCTGATAGATAACTTATCAGAGTTTACAAGAAGATGGAAGTTAAGATATATATAATTATTTCAAAGACACCAACAAAGTTTGCATATTTAATCCGCAAGTTTGGAAAGGTGCAATACAACCATGCTGCAATCAGTATGGATCCAGAGTTAAAAGAAATATATAGTTTTGCAAGACCACAATATAAGGGAGTATTATTGGCAAGACTGGTACATGAATCATACGAAGGATATACTCTTGGAAAGACAAAAGCAGAAGGAGTTATATTTGAAGTATCTGTTACAGAGGAAGAATATCATTGGATAGCACAAACGATTGTCAAGATGCAGAATGATTCAGAGATTTTATATAATCTTTTTTCTGTGTTGCTGTATCCTTTGACAAAAGGTATGGAAACATACAAAGCCTATACCTGTATTGAATTTGTTATGCTTATATTAGAACATATTGGATATTCTTTGGAACGTCCCAGATGTAAATATAAACCTGATGATTTATTGAACATTTTGGATAAAAAAGAAATATATAAGGGAGACATTGGAAAGTATTTGAAGCAATCTTCCAGAGATGAGAATTATTTTGCTCCTTTAACAAAAAAGCAGATTTTACATAGCGGAAGTACATTATGGGAATTATCTAAAAGGTTGATATTTCGAAGAAGATATCATAGAAAAATGGAAAATAGAAGAGATGTTGAGAAAGCAGGAAAACCTATTATATAAAAGGTACCCTGCTTTTTTCGTTTAATTATGGGCTACTATTCAGCCAGAAATTTGCTGGAAATAATTACAAAATTATTAACAAAGGGCGTGAAACATTACATTTTGGTTAATTTTTATAAAAAACATAGCAGATTTCATTAAATTTTGGTAGTATTATATTAGGTAAAAATAAGGCAAAAGTATGTAATCAAAAAGATTACTATATTTTAAGAGGAGGATTGCCATGAATGAAAAAATATTAATAAAATTGTTTCAAAATGATAACCTTTTACAGGAGCAGTTTAACAAACAAACAGATGAGTTTTTATATTATGATATAAAAAAGGAAATTTTATATGCTTATTCTTGTGAAAATGAAAACTGGGTACAGTCTTTTGTATTTACAGATTGCAGCAAACGTTGGGTGGAGTTGATTCATGAAGCAGATGGGACTATGGTAGAACAGTTTTTGACAGAGCTTAGAAGAGGAGCAAAGCAGGCTGAAATGGTGTGCCGTTTTCATGAAGAAGATTCCTATGCATGGTATTTTACTTTCCTAAAGGCTGTGGAAGTACAGAAGGATGACAGAGAAGCCATTGCTATAGGATATCGAAGGAATCTCTTGCTTGAAAGCAGCCATAAAGAAATCTTTGTTTCTAATGCTATAGATTATCTTACCAAGGTATATAAAAAGCAGCAATTTAAAAAATGTGTAGAAGAAAACATGAGACGTTATACAAATCAAAAAGGTGCTTTATGTGTGTTGGACTTTAATAATTTTCAAATTATTAATGAGAAGTTTGGATATAAAACTGGTGATGGATTATTAAAGGACTTTGTGAAAGTAATACAAAGGAATATTGTTACATCCGATTTAGTAGGAAGATTATCTGGGGATACTTTTTTAATATATATGAATAATGTAACAACGGATATACATTGGAAGGAAAGTGTACATAATATTTTAAAGCAGATCCGGCAAACATACCATAATAATCCAATGTATACATACGTTTCTGTTCATGCAGGGATAGCTTTATATCCAAAACACGGGAAAAATTATGATATTTTGTTGGAACGTGCCAAAGAAGCATGGACTTATGAAAAGTTGATGCACTCTGAAGGAGTAGAGGTGTACCGGGAGGGGATGCTTCGGAGAAAATGGGATAGAAGAATTATTGAGAATCCGGAACAAAGAAATTTTTGGCAGGATTTTAAGCGATATAAGGAGACTTGTCCAGTTCCTGAATTTACCAAGGATTTATTTCAAAGTGTTGGACAAATTGGAAGTTCTATTGATATACTGCTAGAAAGAATTGGAGAACGTTATCAGGTGTCTAGTGTACATATTTATGAGCTGTTAAAGATAAATAAGCGTATTTGCTGTACTTATGAGTGGCATAAAGAAGCAAATAATTCCAATATTATGCATACTCTTGGAATTTCCGATGAAAATGTAGCAAATAAGATTAGGAAAGCAAAAGTAAAGGGAATGACCCAGATATTTGAGCGTGAGGAGGAACTCTTTGGACTGCCAAAGAAAGATAGAAGTGAAATGCCATATTTGGCAAATGGAATGTATGTAGAACTTATTTATAAAGAACATTATTTTGGAAGAATGATTCTTGTAGATGACAGTGTATCCCGTATATGGACAAAAGAGGAGATACAAGAATTAGAATGGTTTGGAAAGTTTTTTGCCCAGATGTTTTGTATGGGAAACCGTGAGGATTGCCCTGAGTTTGGATACCGGAGTCAAGAGAATTGTGATTCTCTCACTCTTTTGTACAAGGGGGATGCCTTCCTTGAAAATTTGCAAAAGCTGATTACAGAAAATAAAGATAAGACTTATTTACTTGTATATTCGGATATTAGTAATTTTAAATATGTAAATGAGACTTTTGGATATGATGTAGGTGACAGTATTCTTCGCAGATGGGCAGATATTTTATTGGAGGATATTCCAAGTATTGTATTTGGTGGAAGAATATGTTATGACCATATTGTTGGTGTAAGAGAGATTGATAAGAATCTTTCAGAAAATGATATTCTCAAATGTTTAAAAGAAACGAAAAGTATCATGGAACATAAACTTAGAAAAGAATATCAAGGAAGCAATATTACCATTAATACAGGAGCTTTCTGTCTTCGGGAGGATGTACCGGATGTGAGTGCAGCACTGGCTTATGCAAATATGGCAAGAAAACTTTCTAAGCATGGAGGAATTCGTTGTGTGCTTTATACAGATGCTATGCGAAAGGTAGCAAACCGTGAGATGGAACTTGTGGCTTGTCTGGAAGATGCCATCCGCAATCGGGAGTTTGTGGTATACTTACAGCCCAAAGTAGGTTGTAAGAGCGATAAGGTGGTTGGTGCGGAGGCATTAGTCCGCTGGATGAAAAATGGAGAATTGATTTATCCAGATGCTTTTATTGGAGTATTTGAAAAGTATGGTTGTGTAGTGGATTTAGATTATTATGTGTATGAAGAAATGTTCCGTTTTGTAAGAAAACGAATGGATGAAGGAAAGCCTTTGATTCCTATTTCCTTAAATGTTTCCAGGGCACACATGGTAAATACAGATTTAATTGATAAGATAGAATCACTATTAGAAAAGTATAAAATACCAACAGATTCTATAGAATTTGAGATTACAGAGAGTCTTTATTTGGAAGATTTACCGGGACTTGACAGGGTTTTAGCATATTTTAGGGAACGGGGATTTGCAATTTCTATGGATGATTTTGGAACAGGATATTCGTCTTTGAATGCCATTAGTACTTTACCAATTGATGTAATTAAGATGGACAAGATATTTATGAAACGGGATGGTCTTGGCAAGAATGACAGAATTATTATTACACATATTATTAGTATGGCAAATGCACTGGAAAAGAAAGTGCTTTGTGAAGGTGTAGAAACAGATGAGCAGAAACGGTTTATAGGTTCAGTAGGTTGTGATAGCTGGCAGGGATATTTGTTTTCTAAACCAGTATCTGTTTCGGAATTTGAAAGAATTGTATCGGGAAAAGAAGAGTAGATGGGAGGGTGTCATATATTTGTGTGACACCCACTTGTTCATGTTGTTTTCCTAAGATTCCAAAAGAATAGAAGGATTATTTTTAAAATAGCCGTGAAGATAATCGGTGATCCATTTTGCATCTGGAGAGAATTTTTCATCAAATAGAACATAAAACTGATTAGCCTTATAATCTGAACGGAATAGAGGAGAAACGCTGGTATGGTAGATAGGATAAAAAATACCATTTTTCCTCTGGTAACAATTTTCACGTTTTGCCTTTTGGCGGTATTCTTTATCAACAAAAGCAGCAACACTTTTGTGTATAGCAGTATCCTCCATAGGCAGATAGTAGTAATCTTTGTAATTCTCATAGAAAAACTTTAATTCCCCTTGGTAGGATGAAATTTGCAGAAAAAGAGAATTTTCTTTTATAATCAGAGTATCCCCATTGCCTGTGTAGGAGAGTGGACAAGGGAAAGAAGATGGAAGAGTGGCTGTTATAGTCATCTGGTTTTTCTTTGGAGTGATAGAAACCATAGTAAAGTCCATAGAACCTTCTAATAAATCAATAAGATATAAAACGCCAGAAAATTCCAGCATTCCGGTTAAATCCTCTTCATTATGTAACAAAAGAGTATGCATAAGGGAATCAGTTTCTGCATTATTTCCAGTTTGGCATTGTTTGATATATTTTTGATAGATTTTAATAAGTTCCCCTCCGTGATAGATGTCTTCTCTTTGGATATGCAAGAAGGTCTCAAGGGTTTTTTGTTTTATATTTTCAACTTTTAATTTTTTCTTATGAGGAAATATACGTTTGTAAATATCAATCTGTGAGATTTTTTCTAATAATTCTATCTCTTTGATTAACTGATGTTGGGAACATTTCTCTTTTAGGAAAGGGATATCAAATCCCAGTCCATTATAATGAACCAAGCAGTGGAAATTTGCCAGAAAAGAAAAAAAACTTGTGAGAATTTCTTTCTCGCTCATGTAATCATTGGCAAACCATTGTTTTAGATGCCAACTGTTTTTTTTGTAATAAAGTACACCAATTAAATAAAGAGCGGAGGTTTTTGGGGAAAAACCAGTAGTTTCAATATCGAAAAATAAGGTTTTCTCCTTCTGGGGCAAAGGATAAGAAAGGATGCCAGAACATTTTTTTTCTATAGTAAGCATGGTATTATTCCTCTTTTCTGTGTTAATGAAATATTCGTAACTATTCAGGTAGAAACACGCATTTACTGTGCGTTTCGTAAACGAGGATGCACACAAGTGCAAAAGCAGCACTTGGTGCTTTACGAA
>CAMWUK010000026.1 GCA_947177415.1 uncultured Clostridiaceae bacterium | reverse complement strand
GGCAGCGATCAAATCCTCGATGGGACAGAGTTTGCACTCGTAAGTACAGGGGCTTCCCTTTTCGTCATCTGATGCCGGGCTGTAGCTGCAGTCCTTTGTATGTTGCTTATGGTGGGTGCAGATTCCCACTTCCTTGTTTTCCGAAGCTGACACTACCAGCCCTCCCAAAGGCAGCGTGTTTAATACCACAGCCATTGCCAGCAGGATTCCCATGCCCCGCTTCAATTTTCTTCTCTTTTTGCCAGAAAAAATTCTTTTATTCTTTCCCATAACATATCAATCCTCCGTCTTGAAATATTTTGCTGACAGACATTTCCCCGTAACAGTTCAGCTAAGGGCTGTCCTGTTACAGCTCACAGCAAGCTAACGCATGCAAGTTGCTATGAGCCACACTTAATGTACACTTTCATACGTCCTTGCACAGCAAGGTGTGCAGGGACTACCTGAACTGTCATATTTCCCCCTCTACTAATCGCTAATATAATTCACTAATATAATTCAGTATACAGGTTTTTTTAATTTTTTCCACAGGCGTGGCACGAATTGTTAAAATCCGTCTCCAATTGTTAAAATCCAATTTGAATCAAATAACTCAATAAAATATTTATAAATTCCCAAAAAAAATACGGAAAAGGCTATCCTCTATTCGCAGATAGCTTTTTCCGTACCAACAGACATTTCCCCCTCTGCTTGAGAGGGGGTATAATATTAACCTCACAAATTGATACACCATCCATACCTTGTATCAGTATAATGAAGAAATGTACCAAAAATAAGCGTTTTATCTTTTGTTTCATATTATATTCTCCTCTAAGCCTGCAACTTGACAGACTGGCGTAAGCCTTGTAAAATCAATACTTTTATTAATCTTTGTGCTCTAAAATCCTATGCCTCCCGAAACTCGTTTATAGTGGTTTTGCATCCAACGAAGTTTCTCTGCGTTGCCAATAACATAATGTTTCCATTGCCATCCATTTCCAAACCTGCACCCCATCGGAAGTGAACCCCGGCGGTTCCGAGCGTGCTGCCATGTTTTGTATATAGATGACGTGTATATATTGCCCGGAGTTCAACAGTATTACTTTTCATTTCTGCTTCAAACAGGTCTATATAATCAAATTCATTTAGAGGATTCTCAGAACGGAATCCTACTAAATACATTGTACCATCCTGCTCTGCATGCAATGCAATGTTCTGATAAGAATTATGTCCCGTTTTGATACTGCATAATTGAGTGAATGCGGCTTGGGGAAGTTCCTTATCAGCAGAAGCAGTATAGAAATCAATACTTGCAGTGTTACCATGTGGAGCATAGGCAGCAATGATATATTGATCCTTTAATTTGCATATTCCAAGGGCACAGGTTCCCGTGCTGCTGCGTTCGATTGCAAAGCTCTCTTCCATCCGGGGTAATTTATCCAAGCTCATACATGACAGATTGTATAATCTGATATACGATTTCTTATGGGAGGAATCTTCCACGCCCACAAGCATATAGCTTTCATACCTCTGCATTCCGCCGGGATGGTTATAATGCTCATCATACGAGTCAAACTGTTCATATTTTTTATCTCCATCTGATACAACAAAAACACCTTTTGAATACCCCTTATTATTATGGGACATAATATAATAATTTTCGTATTTAACGACCCCTTGTATATGAGACTCCACAATATTAGGAACATCAGCATTTCCTGCAATTGTTTTTTCTTTACCTTTAATATCCAGTTTTAGGATTTTATCAAAGAATGTGTCTTCTCCATTATCTGCTACATCAAACTTGCAAAAATTGCATTCTGCATGATTTCCTTGTTTATCTGACATATCATATGTAATCTTATCTCCATTTCTGTTAATCTCAATACCGGTATGGGAAATATGGTGATCTCCATTGTACATCCCCATGCCAAAGCGGCTGATGAAATGGACATTTTCAGATTTCATTTTTTCAATCGCTGCATGTGGAATCAGCGTTACCGAGCTCATACTATAACTGCAGTCTGCCTGGTGTCCTGAACCATCTTCCATAAAACTTCCGTTTTTACTTACGGCATATCTGCCAATATGATGGTCATCACCCGAAAACTTTAAATTAAAACTCTGCAGTGCAGACACAGGCACCGCATCTTCTGTAGATTCATCTGCATAAGCAACGATACTGACCCTCACATTCCCGGTTTCCATTTTATGTTTGGAACCATCACTAAGGACACCTTTCACTGTGCATTTTAATAATTCACCATCAAGGTTGGAAGCAATGCTCAATCCAAGTTCTTTTACATGATGATCCGTTTTATCACCATAACTAAATTTAAATTTGTCAAATCCAATCAATACCTCACTCGGTACAAATCCGAACTTTAACTCAAAAACATCCTCTTTACCTTGGAGGTTGACATCTTTGTGACCAACATAAATACTCATATTCCTACCCCTTTCTACTATAAAAAATCACATTGCTATAACTGCTTTTGTCTTGCCGTACACACCCGGTTTTCGGTAGTTTCTCTGGCATGACACTTCACCACTGCCGCCTTTATGGATATTTTTTTGGCAGCATCTACTTATTCACCTCCTAGTGTATTGTCTCATTCATTTTCTGCTAAATAACATTGAACGAATTTTTCGTCTACAAGACGGCTAAACGAGGCGATGTGGTGGCATCGTTAAGTGAAGCCAATGTGGCAGATGACAACTCACACAAGTTATTTGGCGAAATGTAAATGATACAATATTAATATAATTCAGTATACATGTTTTTCAGATCTTTTCCACAGGCATGGCACGAATTGTTAAAATTCGTCCCCAACTGTTAAAATCCAATCTGAATCAAATAACCTGATAAAATATTTATAAATTCCCGTAACTATTTAGATTGAAAGTATAGGATAAAAGAATGACAGCAGCAGACATTATTATAATTTTCATCGGCATTATCAGTTTACTGATAGCCTTTGGCGGCTTCGTTATTACGTTTCTTGCGTATCTCGAGAAGCGAGACAAGAATAAATAAAAATTGCCTATCCTGTCTGCCAACGGGATAGGCGGGTGTCCATAAGGACAAATAAACCATTTCTCGGGATCATCCACTTAGGAGTGGGTACTCTTCTTAAGTTTATTATATATAAGTACATGAAATTTCAATATAAAATATGCCCTTCCTTCAAATACGTAAATTTGTATCTTCTGATACGTTTTTCTTGAAAATTCTTAAAAACTGTGTTATATTAAATCTAAAGAAGCAACCGCCACAAAGTGGTTAGCCTCATGGTTTGGTTTAATACCTACCCTGTACCGGCTAAAGTAGCAGGGTAGGTGTTTTTTATTTCCGCTTGTCTATGTAGGCAAGCAGTGCAATGATAAATGTCGCAAATGTAAGCATTAAATAAATACTTTCAAATGTACTCATATGCACCACCTCCCATCTTATGTAAAATGAGAGGCTAACCATCCCTGTACACGGTTGCTATGTTCCTAATATATCACATATTTCTTTGTATTTCAACAAAATCAATGATATTGTTTCCCTTGTCCAATCACCATGTTAGTAGGAGTCCAGCCGGGTTCATTCATAAAGTGCCAGAATAGTTACTGTTCACTTTTTTGCATTCCTCGCTTTTTTTGTAGTTTTATGCTATGATATAGCAATAGATACTATTTTACAAAATAAAGGAGGCTTTTCCGTGCGAATCGCCATTGTAGATGATATTATGTCAGAACGTGAAAACTTAAGGGAAAGGCTTAATGCCCAGCTTGCCCGCCTTTCTCTTGACACTATGATCTTTGATTTTGCTTCTGGTGCCGATTTCCTTTCCGCAGCTGGGAAAGAACGGTTTGATCTGGTATTCCTTGATATTTATATGAAAGACGAAAACGGCGTGGATACAGCTGAGATGCTACGCCGCTTTGATACGGACTGTCTGCTGGTCTTTACCACCACCTCCACAGACCATGCCCTTGACGGCTTCCGTGTCCGGGCTTTCCACTATCTGGTAAAGCCGTACACAGATTCAGACCTGTCTACCCTATTTGATGAGATCATAAAACGCTTTCCTGCCGAGGATAGGTACATTGAGGTAAACACCACAGATGGTATTGTCCGGCTGCACTTTCAGGAAATCCTGTATGCTGAGCATTACCAGCACCGGATACATATATACAGGACAGGCGGGCAGGAGACCATAACGCGCCAGACCTTCCGTGAATTTACTGCCAGCCTTACTGATGGGCGTTTCTTTCTGTGCAGCCGGGGTGTCATTGTCAACTTGGAATATGTCGAAGATTTTGATAATATGAACTTTATCCTTAATAATGGAAAAAGAATTGCTGTCAGCCGTAGCCTTGCCAAAGCTGCAAGACTGGCTTTCGGAGACTTTTTATTTGGAAGGAGGGCTTAAAGATGATGGAATTAGTGTGCCCCACACTGGAGCTTATGATTCTCCTGCCTGGTATGCTGCTCGCCTATCTGCCCATGAAACAGCACCTGCGGATGTCCCCTGCAAAACTGACAATAGTAACAGTTCTGCTGACATTTTTTCTCTGTTTTGCAGGCGGAGCCGTAAGCTTCCTTAGCCATATCCAGACGGTCTGGCTGTTTTTTCCTGTTACAACCATAATGGGAATTTTCTATGTCCATACACTTAAGATCACACGCTGGAAGTCCATCAGTGTTTTTCTTTCTATATGCGGAACCTTTTCCTGTCTGGGCAGCACCGCCATAGGGGTAAATGCCATCTTAAGTCCGGGGGAGCCTGCCCCGCCCCTTTCCTTCCGTGGGGTTCTGTTCTGGTTTCTGCTATGCTGCATGCTTATGGCTGCCGTCTGGCATCCCGCCACCCATGCCGCAAGGAAACTCTTAGAGGAAGAAGCCTTTGCACATACGTGGTATGTATTTTGGATTCTGCCGCTTTTGTTTATCGGATTGAACCTTTCCATGATCCCCAACAATCCGGGCATCTTAGACCAAGGACGGCTCCGGCAGCTATACATCATTATCAGCTTTGTGCTCCTGTTCCTGCTCCTTTTGTTTTATGTACTCTTCTACCTCATGGCATCCAGCATGAACCACAATGACCGCCTCCGCCGTGAGAACCAGTTCCTATCCATGCAACAGGCACGATATAACAGCCTTCGCACTGCTATTGAACAGACCCGTGAAGCACGCCATGATATGCACCACCATCTCAATATCCTGCAGAACCTCTCCACACAGGAGAAATGGGAAAGCCTGAAAAAATATCTCGCCGATGTGCAGGGCAACATCCCGGATGTGGAGCTTGGTCTGTGCGACAATACAGTTGTGGACAGCATGGCAGGCCATTTCATACTGCTGTACCGAAAACATAGCATCCCTCTGGCCTTCAAACTAGACCTGCCCTGTGAACTTCCGGTGTCAGAGACTGACCTGTGTTCTGTGCTGTCCAATCTCCTTGAAAATGCACTGGAAGCAAGTTTAAGAACCGCCCCTGAAAAGCGGCAGGTCAAAGCATCAGCCCATTTGCATTCCAGCCATATGGTGTTATTGTCGGTGGAAAATGCCTATGACGGGAAGATCGAAGAGAAAAACGGCGTGTTCCAGTCCTCAAAGAGAAAGGGTGACGGCGTGGGGCTGCAGGCCGTATGCCATATCGCAGAAAAGAATGGCGGGTACAGCCGGTTCCTTTATGATGATGGCATATTCTGTGCTAATGTCATACTTCGGGGTGGTAAGTGATTCTTTTGGCATGCTGATATCCTGCATCTCATTTAAAATGCCCCCACCCACTGCCTACCACAAATTTTCGGACTGCCCAAAAAACCAACAAGGACTCCCGCACACTCTTAATGTGACGGAAGTCCCTGTTTTCAGGGGTTTTCATTTCTATTATCTGACATAAGTCCATTCTTTTGGGTTTTACAATTCTAAAAATAGTAACATTCTAATTCATTCTTTTTCAGCAGATAACAACCCTTCCACAAAACCCAACCTATCGCATAAGCCAAACCCAAAATAACCAGTATCCACATTACAGAAACCCATAAATCTTGCTCATATACATATAAAAACGGATATGGTCCATAAATTTTCTTTTTTATATTTAGAGTTAATACTACTATAGCATAAAGCACTGTTGGCACCATTCCTATATATGTCATATATTTTTTCAACTTAAATTGTTTACAATCCACCCTGTAATAAGAGATAATGGCAGCAATGGGACACAAGGTATGATGAAACAATAATCCTCCTTCGGTTAAAATTTGAATCAAACCTGTTACCCCTCCTATAGGTGCAAGGATAAACACAACTACGAAAAAAGTAAGCATCATACAGCAAGTTGCCATATATTTTAAGTTTTTTATCCAAATGGCTCTTTCTTTTTTCTTCTGACTGCTTGTCTGCCAAAATATATCCAGAAAGCAACAAATAGTAATAAAAATATTGCTATCTACTGTATAATAGCAGAGCATTCCCCATCCGTTTTCCCATATCTCCCATATTGTCCCTATAGTGCTGAATAAAATAATAATAATATCTAATATCCATGATTTTTTATTATTTTCTATGTTCATCTTTTTCTCCTTATATTTTCTTCCTATCTTCCATAGCTAAAACGGAAAAATTGTAAGTGTAAAAGCAAAAGGGAGACTACTTCTTACGAAGCATCTCCCTTTTGACGACCTTTTTTGTTACAGTCCTTTTTTAGGTTCAATGAAAGATATCATATCCGCATAATCCTCAAGCTCTGCTGGCAAATTTTGACCAGTCATTACCAGCTTATAGTAATCATTCCGGATATTGATCAAATCAATGATATCTTCAATTTGAATAATCTCTAAATCCACCAGTCCTAAAACCTCGTCCAGAACTAACATATCGCATTCTCCAGCCTTTAATACTTTCTTAGCAAAATTAAATCCGTTAAGAATGTTTCTCTTTTCTTCGTTCTGCTCTTCTACAGACAGATCACCGTAAAATTCTTCTGCTTTTTCAAAACGGAAAAGCTTAATTTCCGGTTCCAGTCTCTGTATATAGGAAAATTCTTCTGAATCTTTTCCCTTTAGAAACTGGATTACAATGGTATGGAGTCCTTTACTGGCGGCCCGGAGGCTCTGTCCCATTGCAGCTGTAGTCTTTCCTTTTCCTTTGCCATAATATATCTGCACTATCTTTTCTTTCTGCATTTCTGTGTTCATGCATCCCACCAAACCTTCCAGCAACTATGTATTATAATAGTTGCAGAAAGAGCAAACATTATCCATCTCTGTGTCTGCATTATCCTTTCTTTGATAGTTGTGATAACACCCTGCTTATCACATTGACTGTTTGATTATAGCATATCTTACACAAAAAATCTACTTTTTTGCAAATACTTACACCATTGTAGGTTCTTCAACTTCTGTTTCTCTTTCTTCTACACATTCCAGCTTGCTTACAGATACTTCATAAGCGACTCTCTTTTCTACTTCTGTCTCAGATAATTTCTTCTGGTATTCACGGCTCTGGATTCTTCCCCATAATTGGATATGCTCACCTACTTGAAAATTTTCTGCATATCTGGCATTTCTGCCCCAACAAATACATGGAATATAATCAGATTTTCCATAAGGACGATTAACAGCCACAAGTAAATCAGCAATTTCTCTACCCAAAGGGGTTTTTCGGTATACAGGTGCCTTACAAATGAATCCATCCAAATAAATATGATTTGGTTTTACACTTGAATCTTCTTCTTCGCACACATTTACTTCTCTGGCAAAAACAGACAATACCAGACGATTTCTAGTTGCCTCATGTCTGTTATAAGAACGGAATTGTCCTAGTACTTCTATGTACTGACCCTGATAATCCTTCTTAACATCCATAAGTCTTTCTGAAATCATTAACGGAATTACATCAAAAGAATCACTCAATCTTCCCACACGAATCTGTAGACTGTAAAAGCCCTCTCCAAATACTTCATGGCTAAATTCAAACCCGCTTACTACCTCACCAGCTACGCTTACCTGGTTATTATCAAAAACTTTATCTGTCATAAAATGTACGACTCCTCTCTTTTTTCTTGTTTCATTCACCCTAAGGATGCCAAAACTGTGCTTTATTCTTTTTTCACTATCTAGTATATGACGAAATGCCAAAGATTAGAACATCTTTTTTTAATATTCTTTCGACAAATTATTGTATAATCTGCATAAAATGATATAATACCAAACACAAATTATGTCATTTTATGCAGATTTTTGCGAAAAAATAAAAATCTACTGTATTAAACCTATCATAACTGTTTATAGTTATGATATAATGAGCAGTGGACTTAAAAGTAATACATGTTTCAGTAAAACATTGTTGCTTATAGAATTTAATATGAAGAAAGAGGTAAAAAAATGATAAGAAATGATATCAGAAACATCGCCATTATTGCCCATGTTGACCATGGAAAAACTACATTGGTGGATGAATTATTAAAACAAAGTGGTGTATTCCGTTCCAACCAAAATGTTCAGGAACGTGTTATGGACTCTAATGACTTAGAGCGTGAACGTGGTATTACCATACTATCTAAAAATACAGCTGTAGAATATAAGGATGTAAAGATTAATATTATTGACACGCCAGGACATGCTGACTTTGGTGGTGAGGTAGAGCGGGTTCTAAAAATGGTAAATGGTGTTATTTTGGTTGTAGATGCTTTTGAAGGTCCTATGCCACAAACAAAATTTGTGTTAAAAAAAGCACTGGAATTACAACTTCCTGTTATTGTTTGTTTAAATAAAATTGACCGTCCAGAGGCAAGACCTGATGAAGTCATTGATGAAGTATTAGAATTATTTATTGATTTGGATGCAAATGAAGATCAACTGGAGTGTCCATTTATCTATGCTTCTGCTAAATCCGGTTACGCCATGTTAAAAGCAGAGGATGAACCAATAGATATGAAACCTCTATTTGAAACAATCTTAAGCTATATTCCTGCCCCAGAAGGTGACCCTGATGCCAATTTGCAAACATTGATTAGTACCATTGACTACAATGAATATGTGGGAAGAATTGGAGTAGGTAAAGTAGATAATGGTACCATTAAAGTAAATCAGGAAGCGGTGATTGTCAACGCTCATGAACCAGATAAGTGTAAAAAGGTGAAAGTAACCAAACTCTACGAATTTGAAGGTCTTGAAAAAGTAGAAGTAACAGAAGCAAAACCAGGATCTATTGTTGCCATTGCAGGTATAGCTGATTTAATGATTGGAGATACGATTTGTTCTCCAACTTCTCCTGTTGCCATTCCTTTCCAAAAAATTTCTGAACCAACCATTGCCATGCATTTTATGGTAAATGACAGTCCTCTTGCCGGACAAGAAGGCAAATTTGTCACATCCAGACATCTTCGTGACCGCTTAATGCGTGAGTTAAATACTGATGTCAGTCTTCGTGTGGAAGAAACTGACACCACAGAAGCATTTAAAGTATCTGGCCGGGGTGAACTGCATTTATCTGTCCTAATTGAAAATATGCGTAGAGAAGGCTATGAATTTGCCGTGAGTAAAGCAGAAGTTCTTTATAAAGAAGATGAAAATGGTAAATTGCTAGAACCAATGGAAAGAGCAATCATTGATGTACCAGAAGAATTTTCTGGAAGTGTTATTGAAAAGTTAAGCCAGAGAAAAGGTGAACTACAAAATATGGGAATGTCCAATGATGGTTACCAAAGACTGGAATTTATTATTCCTTCCCGCGGTTTAATTGGATATCGTGGGGATTTCCTGACAGATACAAAAGGAAATGGTATCTTAAATACTATTTTTGAGGAATATGGTCCTTACAAGGGTGATATCCAATACCGCGACCGTGGCTCCCTCATTGCTTTTGAAGCTGGTGAAACCATTACCTATGGTTTATTTAATGCACAAGAACGTGGTACACTTTTTGTCGGTCCTGGTGAAAAAGTATATGCGGGTATGGTAATTGGACAAAATGGTAAAACGGATGATATTGAAGTCAATGTATGCAAAACGAAACATCTTACTAACACCCGTTCTTCCAGTGCTGATGAAGCTCTTCGGCTTGTTCCGCCTAAAATTATGAGTTTGGAAGAAGCTCTTGATTTTATTGATACAGATGAGTTATTAGAAATCACACCCGAAAGTCTTCGTATCCGCAAGAAGATTCTTGATACTACCATGCGTATGCGTGCAAAACGTAATAGCAATAAATAATTGACGATGATTGCAGACCGCTGTTAAGCAGCTCCTAGCTGCGATAGCAGCGGTCTGCAATATAGGACGTGAATAATTGAGAATAGATAAAAGCACTTGACATATAATAAGCCAAGTGCTTTATCTTTTACTTCCTTTGTTCTTTTGCTTTTCTTGCTTCTGTTTCCAATTCCCGTTCTATCTTTTTTTCTTTCTTTCTTTTCGCATTTCTTTTCTTCTCCAGTTTTGCGGCATAAATTGCGGCAACATCCTCCACATCTCCTTTGGCAATGATGTTTCCATGTTCTAGCAGAATTGCCTTATCACACAAACGCTTTACCTGTTCCAAGGAATGGGAAACAAATAACACAGTTACTCCACCTTCAAACATAGAACGGATCTTTTTTTCGCTTTTCTTCTTAAACTGGGCATCTCCAACAGATAAAACTTCATCCAATATCAAAATCTCTGGTCTTACCACAGTTGCTATAGAAAATCCCAATCTTGCCCGCATACCAGAAGAATAATTTTTCACTGGAACATTAATAAACTCTCCCAATTCAGAAAATTCTACAATTTCTTTAAACTTTTTATCAATAAACTCCTTTGTATATCCTAGCAATGCACCATATAGATAGATATTTTCTGCACCAGTATATTGTTTGTCAAATCCTGCACCAAGTTCCAGCAAAGGTACAATTTTCCCTACTGTCTTTACGCTACCTTCTGTAGGCTTTAACACTCCTGCAATAACTTTTAACAAGGTACTTTTTCCAGCACCATTTAACCCAACAATACCAAGATGTTCTCCTTTTTTCACTTCAAAACTTACATCTTTTAATGCCCAAAATTCATGGTAGTGTAGTTCTTTTTTTACAAATTTTATAAAATATTCCTTCAAACTATCTACTTTTTCAGAACTTAAATTAAATCGCATTCCAACATTCTCTACTTTTAAGGCTGTCTTTTTTTCTGCCATAAACATTCCTCCATTTCATTCTATATCCTCATACATATATCTGCCATTAATCATCCCTGCGGAGCAATTATAGTAAACACATTTATTTAATGCGTTTACTGTAACATCATGTGAACTTTTACTACAGATTTAGAATAAATTCATCTTGCTTTTTATAGAATGCTATAACTCCTATGATCAATGCGATTATCGAAAAAGTACCTGCGTATGCTAATGCTCCATAATCAGGTCCTATTCCATACAGAACTGCATTTCGAAAATTCTTTATTAAAGCATACAAGGGATTCAAATCCAAAATAATACTCTTATTTCCTTTTAACATATCTGCTGGATAGAAAATCGCACTACAATACATAATAATCATCAACACCACACCCCAAAGATATTCCAAATCCCGGAAGAATACTTCTAGCGTGGCTAGAATCAAGCCAACTCCTAATGTTAATAAGAAAAGTAATACTAATGGATAAATTCCTTCCAATACATGTAATGTAATCTTTATTCTTAAAACGAGACTAACGCCAACCAATACAATCAAAGAAATTAAAAAGATAATAAAATTGGACAATATAGAGGATAGTGGGTACATATATTTGGGAATGTATACTTTTCTCATCATACTACTGTGACTTCGTATAGACCTGGCTGCCACTTTAGTTCCATTGCTAAAATAGGAATATAACAACCTGCCGGTAAGAATGTATACAGGAAAAGTCCTGTCTGCATTTCCTCTCAATTCAGAAAACACTAACGACAAAACAATCATAGTTAACAAAGGTTCCAAAAGTGTCCACAATATTCCAAGTTTTGAACGCCTGTATTTTAATTTAATGTCTTTTTTTACAAGTTCAGATAATAGATATTTATACTTCATAAAATTTGCAATATACTTCTTCACTCTAATGCTCCTTTCAAAATCAATTAATAACCCTAAGACTGCTTATCCGTTATTTTATACACCTTTTTAGTCTTTCATCCGGTTCACTGCACTAAAAATACCACGAATAGATGCTCTTGTGATATTGGAACTTACTCCTACACCATAAGTAGATATTCCTGTATCCTCATTCATCAAATGGATATAAGCAGCTGCCTGGGCACCAGAGCCTTCACCAAGTGCATGTTCTGTATAATCAAGTACCTTGATTTTGCATCCTAGTACTTCTTGTAATCCTCGTTGCACTGCCTCAATTGGACCAGAACCTTTTGCACAAAAATTCTTTTCTTCTCCATTCTCTGTATACCAGATTTGAACCTTTGTATTATACTTTTCCTCATCTGGTAAATCTTCTAAAATGCCCTTTCGGAAATGATATGGTTCTTTCTTATCCAGATAATTTTTCTTAAACTCTTTCATAATCTGGTCTGGTGGCACTTCTCCCTGTTCTTCAGAGATTTCCTGTATTACACTGGCAAATTCTTTGTGCATACCTTTAGGCAGTTTAAATCCATAACAACTGTCCATGACAAAGGCTACTCCGCCTTTACCAGACTGGCTATTGATACGGACAATCGGTTCGTATTTTCTTCCTACATCCGCTGGATCGATTGGCAAGTATGGCACTTCCCACCAATCCTGATTACGTTCCTTCATTGCCTTAACACCTTTATTAATGGCATCCTGATGGGAACCGGAAAAAGCAGTAAACACCAATTTTCCTGCATAAGGATGACGGATGTGTACAGGTATCTTATTACATCGCTCATAAACATCAATAATTTCATTTACATCTTCAATGGCAAGCATTGGATTGATTCCTTGGGAGAACATATTGTAAGCAATATTTAAAATATCTACATTTCCAGTACGTTCTCCATTTCCGAACAAGGTTCCTTCCACACGGTCACAGCCTGCAAGCATAGCAAGTTCTGCGGCAGCTACAGCTGTTCCTCTGTCATTATGTGGATGGATACTTAAAATTACTGCCTCACGATTAGAAAAATGGGTACTCATCCATTCAATCTGGTCTGCATATACATTTGGTGTATTCATCTCCACGGTTGCCGGCAAGTTAATAATCACTGGTTTTTCCTTACTTGCTCCCCATTCTTTTAATACAGCTTCACAAATCTCTAAAGAAAAATCAAGCTCTGTTCCAGTAAAGCTTTCTGGAGAATATTCAAGAATAATATCTCCTGGAAAATCTTTTTCATACTTCTTTACTAATTTTGTGCCTTCTATAGCAATATCTATAATCTCTTCTTTACTCATCTGAAAAACAACATCTCTCTGCAAAGTAGAAGTAGAATTATAAATGTGTACAATTGCTTTCTTAATCCCCTGCAAAGATTCAAAAGTTTTTTCAATTAAATGTTCTCTACATTGTACCAATACCTGCACTGTAACATCATCTGGTATTAAATCTCTCTTTACCAATTCTCTTAAAAAATCATATTCTAATTGAGATGCAGATGGGAATCCTATTTCAATTTCCTTAAATCCCAGTTTCACAAGAAGTTTAAAAAATTCAATCTTCTCCTCCACTACCATTGGCTCTATTAAAGCCTGATTCCCATCTCTCAAATCTACACTACACCATACAGGTGCATTTTCAATTTCTTTATTTGGCCACTGTCTGTTTGGTAATTCCACTACTGGTACACGTTTGTACCTTTGATAATTTAACATATAATCCTCCATTCCGGCTGTCTACTGTTCTTCTGGTTCTGTAGATTCCTCTGGTTCTTCTTCTGCTCCATTAGAAGGTTCCGGTGTCTCTTCTACAGGATCTGGTGTATGGCTTGTCTCTGGTTTCTTTGTACCTGGTATATTCTCTACTTCTTTGGTCTTAATCCTTACTTTTACAGAAACCTCCTTCAAAATCTGAATCCCATTGGATAACTCCTCAAACTTCACCACTAATTCATGGTTTCCTTCTTTTAAATCCTGACAATCTATATAAGGTTCAAAATCCGTAGATTGGATAATCTGACTCTCATTGTTTGAAAGATAAATAGCGAAAATTTCTACAAAAGCAGCATCTATTCTATACTCTAGTTCCATTTCATCATCTAAATTCCGTATTTCAATATCGCTTAGCGGTATTTGTACCTTTTGAGGTTCCTGCTTAGAAATTGTGAGCTTTAAATTAACAGAGTTCACTTCTCCGACTACACTTATTCCATCTGGTAAATAGTCTGTTAATAAAAGTTCTGTTTCTAAATCCGTAGTTCTGCCACTGATATCTATAGTAATTGGAATCTCTGTAATTTTTGATATTGTTCTTTCTTTTCCAGTAATTTGCAATTGTTTTGGCTCATATTCCACAGAAATTAAATGGTATCCTGTGTGTGGTTCGCCTGTTGTTGTAATATTTACAGGAACTTCTTTTGTTTCATTAATCCCCACACTGACACGAACTTCTGTAGAACTGAAAGTTAGTCTGGTATCATCCATAAGTTTCCCGTTAGCATCATAAGCTTTTGGTTCTACACGCTTTTTGAAATCCTCTGTCATATTAGACACATCCACTTCTACACGAACTTCTGAAATACGTTCAACTAAAGATTGTGCCCCTGATACTTTAATTAGATTTGGTCTTACAATCACATCGCCTAAAGCAAATCCTTCTGGAGGGGTGCCTACTGTGTTCACATCAACCTTAAATTGTGCAGTTGCTTCATCCTCTAAAGTAATCTTTAACATTTCCACATCAGGCTGTAAGTTCACATTCTCATATCTAGGACAGCTAAGTTTAATGGAAACTGCATTTGTCAAAGACAAATTGGATAAATCTGCTTCTGCCACAATGTCCGAAGCACTCAGTTTTGCAAGCACACTTTGTCTGGCACTGGCTTTTACATTTATTATACCACCAGATTTCACTTCATACACTTTATCTAAAGAAGCGATTGCCTCTTCATTTAAAATCTTCACAGTAATATTACGGAATGTTTTGGAAGCGTGAGGATCCTCCAGATTCACCACAACGATCCACACCAAAATGGCAACCACCACTGCCAATATCTTTAATGCAAAATTATTCATTATCTTCTCTTTCACCATTCCCACCTCACAGTCTCTTACTATTACTCTTCCTTACGTTTCCAAAAACGTAATCTTCTCTTGTTAATTCTTGGAGAACCAGTGAAATTAGTTATCTTTGCTTTTAAATATTCTCCGTCTACATTTCGCAATAATTCGCCACCAAAAGCAATAGATACTTTTCCGGTTTCCTCTGACACAATTATGGTCAAACTATCTGTTACCTCACTAATTCCCACTCCTGCTCTATGTCTGGTTCCTAAATCTTTGCTTAACTCCATATTATCTGATAATGGCAAGTAACAAGTCGCAGATGTAATTCTGTCCTTTTGGATGATTATAGCACCATCATGCAAAGGAGTATTATGTTCAAATATATTAATTAATAACTGGCTGCTTACCAAGGAATCTAAAACAATTCCTGTTCTTTCATATTCTGCAAGAGTTACTTCATTCCCAAGCACAATAAGTGCACCTGTCTTTGCTCTTGCAAGTTCATAAGTTGCCCGGACAATCTCATTAATCGTCTTTTCTGAAAACTTCTCATTCTCTGCCTTTTGGTTATCAAACACTAAAAGTGGTTTAAAAATCTGCTTTCTTCCAAGCTGTTCCAATGCTTTACGAAGTTCTGGCTGAAAAACAATAATCAATGCAGTAATTCCCACTCCTACTGTTTTTTGAAATATCCACAAAACAACATTCATATTCAGAATGATTGCAATTAAACATATAACTAATAGCACAATCAATCCTTTTACCAGCATCCAGGCTCTGGTTTTCTTTACCCAGACAATTACCTGATATATACCAAAGGCAATAATCGCGATTTCCAAAATATCAATAAATGTAATTGAAGGTAATTCCATCCATGAACCATACTTCTTAATAAAATCCAGAATTCTATCCATATTGCCCTCCCCATTTCTTAATCCTCAATTATTCACCAATTTATCTTCTATTATGATTGGACTTATTTCTTTCTGAGGTTCTTCTACTTCTTGCATTTCCATTATTACCAGTTACACCTTGACTAGAATAAATCCTCTTTACCTTCCTATTTTCAATAGTCATTTTCATCTTTGGTACGGCTCTCACATAGTAATAATAATCATCGTCCTCAAATTGTACTTCTTCCGTCTGCCCATAATCTAAAACCATGTGCATAAAATGTACAATATATCCAATTGCACCAGCAATCAGACATCCTAGAAAAACCCACATAACAGAGAATTCACTTTCATACATTAAATTTCCTAGCAGAAGCATAAGAAAACCACAAACTATTCCTGCTAAGATAGCAAGTTCAAATGCATAATTCATCTTTCTTGTCCGGATAAACCATGTAATAAATACCACAGCTACTATAGCAAGCAACATAACATACATATTCTTATTCTTGATAACTGCATCCAAAAATGTATGCACTAATGTTATAATATCTGTTACATTACTCTCTTGTCCTATCGGCATATCTTTCACTACATGTAATACATAATACATAACCACACCACAAGCAGCTGTCAACATACCCGCTGGTCCAAAAAATAAACCTAATATTAAAGCAATTACAAATGGTATCTTCCAAATAATAAATATCGGAAGGAATACTGCTGCCACAATTGACTTATGGTCATATCTTGCAAGCATCAAATATAAAACAAATGCTATAACTGCTACCATAGCTGCTAAAACAGGTGAGAGAAAATATATCTGCAAAATAGCTGTCAAAATAACCATTAGGGTAAGGATACTATATGGCAGAATCATTCCAATAAAAGACAAACCAAAAAGAATCCATGGCTTTGTCAGTTTATCCTGATAAGGCAGTTGATTCGCTACCATATAAAATGCTACAAAAGCCATGATAAATTTTACTAATATCTTTATATATTTCTCATAACCTATGTAATAGGTATATAGTTTCTCTCTCCACTCTAATACTGTCTTTAAATATATTTTTTTACCCATACTTAACCTCTGCTTCTTACTATTCCCTTTCCTGATCTCTTCGATACAATTGTCTTAATATATGCAAATTTTTATCATATCCTTTTATCTTCTTTTTTGCTTTGTGATATTGATATATATATGCTAATGACACACCAATGCCATACAAAACCAGTAGTATACAATAACCACTAACCACTTGTCCAAGTATCTGTGGATAATTGAGCTTCGTTGCATTGCCAATCAGATATTCTACTTGGTATAAGAGTCCTAATACACACAAACACATATAACCTACTGTTACACATGCCAAAGTTTTTAATAATTCATAACGCACATAATCTCCCTGGTAATACCTGGTTATTTTAATGGCATCTTCTTCCTCTTTCTGCTCAAAAGCAGCAAGTTTTGTCATAATTCTTACTTTTTCTAAATCTACCACTACCATCCACCTCTGCTACTGAAATTCTTTTCATAGAATAAAAACGTACATAAGTATTTTTCATTATATCATAAAAGATACAAGAATGCAAAGAAAAGACCATCTCCTCTTTGGAATCTCCAATAAGAAAATGGTCACATATCTTTTATACTCAATTATTCACGTCCTATATTGTAGACCGCTGCTATCGCAGCTAGGAGCTGCTTATTTATATCTTAAAATTTCAGAAACTTCTTTTCTTGGTGTAATGTGTTTTAATTCACCTGACTGGTAACCCATAGCAATCAATGCAGTTACACGCTCTCCTTCCGGCAAATCAATCCATTCTGCAATCTTATTTTCGTCAATAATCCCCATTACAACTGTTCCAACTCCCTGCTCATGGGCAGCCAACATAAAACTTTGTGCGGAAATTCCTGCATCATACATTTCCCAACTATTTCCAAAGCTGGTGGTAAAACTTCCATCTTCCTCATAACCACAAATTCCGGTCACAACGCTCTGAACCACTAAAGAAGGGCAATTCACAATAGTTTTAGTATTTGGTTTAAATCCAAGTATTCCCTCTTCCCCTATCTTTTGAATTAATTCTTTATCCTCTACTACCGTATAGCGTACCACTTGTGTATTCTTCCAAGAAGGGGATGCAGATGCTGCTTTCACTATTTTCTCTACTACTTCATGTGGCACTGCCTCCTCTGTAAAACGGCGAATACTCTTTCTTCCTTCTAAACATGCTTGTAACTCCATAACAAAACCCCTTTCTATTTCTTTTACTAATATGTAGTATATCATAATTTACATTTTTTGACAAACGGATGTTTCTTTTATTTTGAAAAAAGTTACTGTTCACACCTGCGGTGCAAACAGTAACAGAATCCAGCCTATTTATAATTCGCCTTCGGCGAAAGGCTGGATTCTTGGCTGTTCTACGTTTTGGCACATAGCTTGACAGCAAGTGTCAAGCTTGTGAGTGAACAGTAACTGAAAAAATGCTATATACGAAAACAAAAGTCAATTCTTGTTTTTCCTTAAAATACCAGTTATACTTTATATCAAAAGAAAAAGAAGGGAGAAAACTATGTTTAAAAAAGATGTTTTAGAATTAAAGAAACGTTTTACTAAGAATGGATGTACTTTTACAAAAATGGCAGGCTGCTATATTGATGCAGACAAAAATAAAGTAGTAAACATACACGAAACTTTTCTTAACTTAGATGAAGAAGAATTTTACAAATATTTAGATATTGCTAAGAAAACTTTATCAGGAACTATTCACAACAACTTGCTGGAATTAGAATTTCCAAAAGAGGAAGAAGAAGCCGGTGGCAAACAGCAATTTTTGATGGGGCTTCGGCAAAGCAAACTAAAAAATCCGGAATTATTTGACCGTTTTTTTGATTTGGTAATTGAAAATTATGATTATGCAGGTAACTATTTAATTTTATTATTCCATGATGCTTATGATGTTATAAAGAAAACCAGCGATAACCTAAAGATTGATGAATCAGAAGAGGTCTATGAATACATAATTTGTGCTATATGCCCGGTTACTTTATCCAAGGCTGCCCTTGGATACCGGGAAGACCAGCAGCGTATTGGCTCCCGTATCCGTGACTGGGTAGTTGGCGTACCAGATTCCGGCTTTATATTTCCTGCATTTACAGAAAGAAGTACAGACATTCACTCTGTTATGTTTTATACTAAAGATACGAAAGAACCACATATAGAACTTATGGAAGATTTGCTTGGCTGTCCTGCAAAACGTACAGCAACCATCCAGAAAGATGTATTTAACAATCTGGTACAACATGTCATTGATGAACATGCAGATGTAAAAGAATGTGCTTTGATGGATATTCAAGACGGATTACACCAAATGCTAACCGAACATGAGGATGACAACTCCGAAGAAGAACTGATTCTTGATAGCCATACTTTACAGACGGTTATGGCAGGATCTGGTATTCCAGAGCCTGTTGCCCAAGTGATTGAGGAGGCTTATCAATCAGAATTTGCCAAAGAACCTCCAGTTGTGGATTCTCTGATTGACAAAAAGACCATCGCCGAAAATGAAAAAAGGCATCAGCAAAAAGCCCTGACTGATCAGGTTCTCGCTCTCCAAACTACTATTGAAGAAAAAGAGGCTGCCATTGAAGAAAAGGATACGGTTATCAAACAACAAAATCAGGAATTATCTATTGTATCCTCTCCAGAATTATCTCAACAATCTGCAGTTGATGTGGTAGTAAAAGTGAAAGCAGACCGTGCTTCTCAAGTTACCAAGAAAGTAGTTGATGGAACACCTTATCTTGTAATCCCAGTAGAGGATAACTTCCATATTAAAATCAATGGTGTGGATAAAGATATTTCAGAATTTTCTGATTAAAATAAAAAGATTCTTACCTTGCAATCAAGATATCACTATGAATAACTTCATACTTCCTATTTGCAAAGATGTGGCTGCATCACCGCATCTTCGCTGTAGGATAAATGTTACTGTTCACTCACAAGCTTGACACTTGCTGTCAAGCTATGTGCCAAGAATGTAAAACAGCCAAGAATCCAGCCTTTCGCCGAAGGCGAACTTTAAATAGGCTGGATTCCGTTACTGTTTGCACCGTAGGTGTGAACAGTAACGGATAAATTCATCTAATCAAAATCAAATCTTTGTATCTCACAATTTTTTATTCCGAAAGCTGCATATTCCTCATTTGTCATATCAAAAAAGTAGGATTTTACTACTCTTGAAATTCCATTATGTGCTACCAACAAATATGTTTTCTTATCAGATTCCTTTTTTAAATCGTCTAAAAGGTTATAGATTCTTTGAGCAAGCTGGAACATAGACTCCCCGCCTTCATAATGATTGAGGAATTCCCCTTTGGCTAACTGAAATTCTTCTCCATCTCTTGGTGTAGATTCATACTTTCCAAAATTCTGCTCCACAAGTCTTGGTTCCACCCTTGCCGGAACTCCTATAACTCTTGCCACTTCTTTGGCTGTATCTGCTGCACGACAAAGGGGGGAATAAAGAATTTCATCTATTTCTATATGTTCTGTCAAAATTTTTTCTCCCAGTTCCTTTGCCTGCTGCCATCCTAATTCAGTAAGAGCAATATCCGTTGCCCCACAAATTTTATTTTCTACATTCCAAATAGTTTGTCCATGTCTTGCAAAATAAACATGCCCCATAATGTTTCTCCTTTTCTTTTTGTAATTTTTCTATATATTCACTATCTTCAAGTAGAACCTTGCACTCTGCTGCAAGGTTTGTATAAATGCCAAGTGCTGCTTTTGCACTTGTGTGCATCATCATTTACAAAACTCCCATGCGGAATATATTTATGGTGATGCCTAATTGTATATGAGGCATGGGAGTTTTGTATCTGTTCAGTAACATTTATTTTACTTCACTTTATAACTATTTGCAATCATCATGTGGCTAAATAAAGATTTTTGTTACTGTTCACACCTACGGTGCTAACAGTAACAGAATCCAGCCTATTTAAAGTTCGCCTTCGGCGAAAGGCTGGATTCTTGGCTGTTTTACATTCTTGGCACATAGCTTGACAGCAAGTGTCAAGCTTGTGAGTGAACAATAACAGATTTTTCTATAACAGTTAAGCCTGTGGGCTGAACTGTTACATTTTTCTAGCACTGTTTCTGATTAAAACAGCCTTTATCAAATTCTGGATTGCACATATAGAAGTTCTTTGCATTTAATCTGTCCTGCACAATACGAAGCCCTTCACCGAAACGGGAAGATTGAAGTAAAAACTTGTTACTGTTCACACCTGTGGTGCTAACAGTAACGAAATCCAGCCAATTAAGAGTTCGCTTTCAGCGAAAGGCTGGATTCTTCTCTATCACCACCTATTCTTACGTACTTTGCAGCAAGTGCAAAGTACTACCTGTGAACAGTAACAAAAACTTCTCATAAAAATTTCCCCCATAAATTGCATGTTTTAGACTTTCATAGTATGTGATGTTAAATGTTCCATGTAATTTCAATGTTACCATCCGCAATCCGAATGACCTTGATTAATGTGTCAACTACCGCCTGTCTGTCCTCGAAAGAGAGTGCTTCCCATGTTTTTACATGGTTGGTTATCTGCTTCAGTCTGCCCTCTGTATCTGCGACATTTACAGTAACGATTTCTTCCTGCAAGGCTTTCCGCTTCGTGTCTAATTCCGATACTTTTTCGTCTATGTACTTCATCAGAACACTACTAGCCTCGGACATTTTGGAGAGAAGTTCCTCGATTTCTTCCTCAATCTGTGTTAGACGGATTTTCTTGAGTATATTCTTTTGTTCTTCCCCTGTGTCAATCACACAAGATAATTTTTGAAATTCCGACAGTCTTTCTTTAATTACATTAAGCATATATTCTTCCAACACATCAGCATAAATGGTACAGCCTGCTCCTTTACAGTTCCCATGATTCCCCGATTGACTACAAACGAAGTAACGTCCCCATTTTGTCTTTGCTTTGCGGATTGTCAGAGCATAACCACAGTTTCCACATTTTACCTTGCCTACAAGCCATGAATTTTTCGGTTTACAGGTCTTTGTGGATTGTCTGTTGTTCAGACACCGTATACGGCAGGCTAACCATGTCTTAGAGGGGATAAAACCCTTATGCGGTGCAAGGACGATTTCTTTGTCGGACAAGTCACATTGTTTTCTTGTGGTGGAAACTGTACCCTTGTAGAGATAGCAGGCATTGTAACCTGTGAAATCACTTGCTGGGTTATAGATATTTGCACCTTGACTTTGAAAGAACTGGTACACGTCAATGTCAGCTTCTACATACACAGGATTGCGGAGCATTTCACTGATACGGGCGGTATTCCAATTTGCACCTCGTAGATTTTTAATCTGGTGTTCATTCAAATACCGCACAATATCACCAAGTGAATTGTCCGTGTCCGCATACATAGAATAAATCAGCTTTAACTGTTCGCTTTCCTCTGGGACTTCCTCATACATAGAAGTGCGGACATTATCAATAATCGTGTTTGTCAGACGGTAGCCATAGGGAATACGCCCACCCATGTAAAAACCACGTTTGCACCTTGCATAATAAGCATCTGTTACACGTTTTTGTATTGTTTCCCGTTCCAGTTGAGCGAACACAATACAGATATTCAACATAGCCCTGCCAATCGGCGTGGACGTGTCGAATTTTTCCGTGGAAGAAACAAACTCCACATGATATTTTTGAAATATCTCCATCATGTTTGCAAAGTCCAGAATAGAACGGCTGATACGGTCAAGCTTGTAGACAATGACACGCTTTATTTTGCCTGTGCGGATATCATTCATCATTTTTTCAAAGCCTGGTCTGTTGGTGTCCTTGCCCGAAAAGCCTTTGTCTGTATATTCAATACAAGCTTCTCCGTGGGTTTCATATCTGCAATATTCAAGCTGGCTTTCAACGGATATACTGTCCTTTTTTTCGATGGACTGTCTTGCATATAATGCGTCATACATTTAGTATCTACCTCCCAAAATGTAAGATGCATATCTACAAAACTGTTCATCCCCTTTGTAAGATTGTTTTGCAAGGGATTTACGCATATTTTTTAAAAATCTGATAGAGCCGGGTTGCGACTTCCTGTCTGGTTTCCTGTTCTGATTTTTTCTGAAAGGAGGGGTAGATGTTGGTTACTGTCAGCCTCATTTTGTCTTTTTGTATCTGGGTATCAGGTGTAGGAGAGTTATCAGTTTTTAGCATAAACTTTCTCCTTTGACGTTTTCCCTAAATTTTATGAGAAGTGGCAAGTACACTATAACAGTGTGAAAAGAACTTACATTGGTTCAAGGCTATCACCTGCCTTTCGTTATTAATATGTCATATTATATCAATGAAACTCCCCACAGCAAAGCTGCGGGGAATGAAATCCTGTTTTTTATTCAAACTTTCTGTCATAAAGCAGGGCAGCAATCAGGACTACAAAACAAGAGCCTGCATTATGAACCAATGCACCTGTTGTAGGTGTTAGCACTCCTAATAGTGATAGTATAATTGCAACTAAATTGATACATAGTGATAGGGTAATGCTAAATTTTATGGTATTGACTGTTGCATTAGATAATCGCTTTAGATAAGGTATTTTTGAAATATCATCACTCATCAAGGCAATATCGGCAGCGTCCACGGCAATATCGCTTCCCATGCTTCCCATAGCAACACCGACACTTGCGGTTTTTAAGGCGGGGGCATCATTTACGCCGTCCCCTATCATACAGACATTTTTTCCGTTTTCTTGAATACTTTTAATATTTTGAACTTTTTCTTCTGGTAATAATTCGGATCGTATTAAAGTAATTCCTACCTGACTTGCAAAATAATTAGCTGTTTGCCTGTTATCGCCTGTTAGTAGTATCGTCTTGGTATTCATTTTTGATAATTTTGATACCATTTCTTTTGCAGTGGGGCGCAGTACATCAGAAAGGGCAATAATACCTGTGCAAATTTCATCTACGGAAATTAAAATTGATGCTTTCCCCTGTTGCCGCAATGTTTCTAACGTATTTTTAATTTTGGGCGGTATTTCAATCTTTTTTTCGGTTAAATATTTTTCGTTTCCACAAAGCAGATTTTTTTGTAACACTTGTGCATATATTCCTTTGCCTGCTTCCATGAAAAAATTAGATGCTTCCTCAAAAATAATATTTTGTTCTTTTGCATATGATACGATTGCCTTTCCTAAAGGGTGTTCGCTGCGGACTTCTGCGGAAGCAGCAAGGATAAGCAAGTCATTATCATTTATTTTTTCGGAAAAAGAAATTATATCGCTTACCTCTAATGTACCCAGTGTCAGAGTACCTGTCTTGTCAAAAGCAATCGTATTTACTTTTCCCATTTTTTCAAGTGCTTCGCCCGATTTAATAATTACCCCGTGTTTTGTAGCTTGCCCGATTGCTGCCATAATAGCGGTAGGAGTCGCAAGAACTAAGGCACAGGGGCAAAATACAACAAGTACCGTTACGGCACGGACGATATTGTTTGTTGCAAAATAAGCGATAATTGCTATCAAGAGGGCAACCGGAACAAGCCAACTTGCACATTTGTCTGCAATTCTCTGCATGGGAGCTTTTTTATCTTCTGCTTCCTTAACCATGCGGATCAGCTTTTGCAAAGAACTATTTTCCCCAACCTTTGTAGCTTTTATATCTATTGCTCCAAAACAGTTAATTGTACCACAAAATACACTGTCCCCAATTTCTTTATCTACTGGAAGTGCTTCGCCTGTCATAATAGATTGGTCGATTGAAGTATTTCCATTGATGATTTTACCGTCTACCGGGATTGTTTCGCCTGGCAAAATGCGGAGAATATCGTTTTGTTTTATGCTTTCTGCTGCTATCATTTTTTCGTTGCCATTTTCAATAAGCCGTCCTTGTTGTGGAGCAAGCTCTATTAAATTTTTCAGTCCTTTTTTTGCCCGTTCTGTTGTTTTGTCCTCTAAAATAGCACCTATTGCCATGATAAAAGCAACTTCGCCCGCTGCGAACAAATCTCCGATAGCAATAGCAGCAATCATAGCAATTGATATTAAAAGTGCAGATGAAATCTTGCTTATGCCAGGGTTAAAAATGATACGCCAGAGTGCAAGGTATATAAGCGGAATACCACTGATAATAACACTAACCCATGCAGGGTCTATCAATACAGAAATATCCCAAAATGATAATAGCAGGCTGATAGCAAGGAAAATACCACTTATAATTGTCATGATTACTCCGGATAATAAATCATTAATTTCTTTTAACATAATATCTCCTCCCTTGATAATTAAAAAAATTGTAACTATTCAGGTAGAAACACGCATTTACTGCGTGTTTCGTAAGAAAAATGAAAGTTGATTGTTCTAAGCCCTTCGCCGAAGGCGAATTTTCATGGGCTTAGAACGTAACTGTTCATGGTTCTGAACAGTTACAAAAAATTTTGAATATCTTGTTTTTACGTTTCAATTTTTGTACAATATATTCTGTAAAAAACATTTTGTTCTATATCTGCATTATAAGAAATATTTTGGGCAGGAGCAACCTACAATTGGGGTCAAATGTACGTTATGGAACAAATTTATCAAAATGTACGGGGGTATGCTCATGGACAGGCGACAACAAAAAACAAGAGAAGCAATTTTTACAGCATTTGGCAATTTGTTATCAAAAAAGAATTATAATAAAATAACAGTACAGGAAATCATTGATACTGCAAATGTGGGGCGCACAACATTTTACGCTCATTTTGAAACAAAAGACGATTTGTTACGGGAAATGTGCATATCTCTATTTAATCATGTTTTTTCAGATGTTCCGCAGATAGAAAATACACATGATTTTTCTGTTACCACAGATAAAACAAGTACGATTATTACTCATATTCTTTATCATTTGCGGGACAATCATAAAAATATCCTTGGTATTTTGAGTTGCGATAGTGGGGAATTATTTCTGCAATTCTTCAAGCAATATCTGAATGATTTGATTTCAAAATATATTGTGATAACACTGCCACCAGAAATACCAGAAGAATTTCTCATCAATCATATTTCGGGTAGTTTTGTAAACATGGTTCAATGGTGGATTAAGGGGGGCTTAAAACAATCACCGGAACAATTAACTGTTTACTTTGAAACAGTAATTACACCAATTTTTTGCTAAATAGTAACTGTTCAGAACCATGAACAGTTACGTTTAAGCCCATATTAATTCGCCTTCGGCGAAGGGGCTTAAACATTACATAATCTACTTTTTCTTACGAAACACGCAGTAAATGCGTGTTTCTACCTGAATAGTTACGCTAAATATACAAGTCAGGCAAATTCTTTTTATGCTTTTCCATTCCCTTTATATGATAAGGGAAATTGGATTATCTGGTATAGGTAATACTGGCATAATAAACTTGTCCTTTCTTTTGATGTGAAGCCTAAGTCCACAACTTTGAGAATACGTGGGTATGCGTCTTAGTGATTGTATTTTGTGTGTTCCGATTTACTACAATGTTCCCGGTTTGTTTCACCGAAACGTTGGAAATGCACAATTTCTCTTGCTCTAAGGAAACGGATAGGATCACACACATCCGGATCATGTACCAAACGTAAAATATTATCATAAGTAGTGCGTGCCTTCTGTTCTGCTGCCAAATCCTCAAACAAGTCAGTAATGGCATCTCCTTTTGACTGGAATTCACATGCATTGAAAGGAATTCCACCAGCTGCCTGTGGCCAAAGTGCCGTAGTATGGTCTACATAATATTTATCAAAACCACTTTCTTTAATTTCTTCTGGTGTCAGATTCCTTGTTAACTGATAAACAATAGTAGAAATCATTTCCATATGAGCCAGTTCCTCTGTACCAATATCCGTTAATAATGCAGCTACCTCATTATAGGGCATGGTATATCTTTGTGATAAATACCGCATAGAAGCAGCAAGTTCCCCGTCTGGTCCGCCAAACTGGCTAATGATTACCTGTGCCATTTGGGGATTACATTTTTTGATATTAACCGGATACTGCAATCTTTTTTCATAATTCCACATAAACTAGCACTCTCCTTTCCATGGTGCAGGCTGCAATGCCCAGGTCCACTCTTCTTTATCCAATACCATGTCATCTAAAAGTGGTCCATAGCAACGGCTATATTCTTCTAATGCTTCCTGACGCATTTTTCGGTAATCCTGGTAACAGGCAAGTGCTTCTTTATCACATGGATGTGTATCCAGATACAATACTAAATCATCAATGGCAAAACTTACTTCATTAATAAAATTTTTAAGCTGGCTTTGATTTCCCTGTTTCATACTATTGATATCTCCTTCCATTACCTGAATTTCCACGCATAGGACTTCCATAAAATGGAAGAATTAAATCTGCAAAAATTGTTCCTTGTTCAAATCCCTCTTTTGCACATAAAATGTTTTCAAAACTCTGCCAAGGTACATATCCCATTCCTGGTTTAATCCGGTCAACTGGTAATTCTTTATGATAGCATGGATTGGTATTTGGCTCATCCTCTCTACCACAGGAAGACTCCATTCCGTAGCTCCCTCTTTGTCCCATACAATTTGGTCTTCCACATTTTCGGTTCATTCCTTGATTTTGCCAATTATTCTGGTTGTTACAATTACAACTATCTTGCATCATCTGACCAGTCTCCTTTCTATTTTTTCTAGTATCAGTTTATGTACAAAGTCAAATTTGGTTCGTCAAGAAAAAAAATAACCAAAACAAATTACTCTGTTTTGGTTATTTTTTTCTTTTTATATTCCTATATCATTCATAGTGGTTCTGTAGAAAGTGGCATGATTGTTTACTTTAAAGCTTTTATTACATGCTGGATAATAAGGATAATAAGACCAATAGCCAGACCCGCAAATAATATTTTGACAATAACTTTGCTTACTGTAACTGCAACAAAAATAAAAAGACCTGTCAATGCTAAAAATATACCTAAAAATAAAATCAGCAAAAAAATTCGAAGTGGTTTGGGAATCCAACTTTCTTTACTTCCATCAATAATAATTTCCAGAAAAAAGCTAACAATAAACTCTAGAATAAAATCCAATAACACTTCCCCCCTTTTTTACATATTATAATTCTCTAGTATCTGTTCAGTACCTGAACAGATACTAGATTTTAGCCCATAAAAATTCGCAAAGCGAAGGGCTAAAATCTTGTAAAACTCGAATTTATCTTACCCCTCATGTAATGATTCGTAAAACGAATAATCAACAAGCCCACTCATTTTGTCCAGTGCACCCTTTTCCAGTTCCTTGACCATCAAACAGTCAGGGTGTGGCAGCGTTATATTTGACCCTGCTTCTATCCCAAATCTATAGCTTGCCTGAAATCCACGAGGATTGTAATTTTGAGGATTTCCTTCTACAAGTATTGCCTTAAAGCTCAGTTCCTGTGCCTTTTTAAATCCATATTCCAACAAATCTTTTGATATATGTTGTCTCTGCAATTCTGTTTTTACTGCAACAGGTGTCAGTATCAGCAATTCATTCTCATATCTGCCTTCGATATGAAAACGAGAAAACATCGCATACCCAATGACCTCATCATTCTCATTGACCATGATCAATTCCAACTCTGGAACATAGTATTTCTTTGACCTAATTTCTTCAACCAGTTGTCGTACAACTTTACCCTCTTTAGGGCTGTCCCATTTTGCAAAAACATCTTCAACCAATTCCAACGATGAGAGAAGATATTTTTCTTCCATAGGCACAATTATTCTTTCCATTTTCATTCGCCTCCACAAATTCCTGTTTAACTTAATGCAATAATAGAATTACTTTCAATCATTGCACCAATAAACGTTAAAACGATTCCCAATATTAAAAATATTATCTCTTGTTTTGTACACTTTATATCTTTTATTTTTCGGGTTTGTGTTTCTTTTTTATAGGTCATAACTAAATATTTGTTAGCAAACGAACAAGTAATCAATAGTTGACCAAACATTTCTATCAAACCTGCATTTTTAGTAATATTGAATATACCAATAATCCTAACAACTAATGGAACACTTTCAGTTTGACTACTAAAAGACCAAGTACCTAATGTTATAGCATTTATTGATATACATATTATAAAACACCAGTATCCTAAAGACATATAGTTTTGATGTTTTTCTTTCTTTTTTGCAAAACAACTTCCAATTATTACAAATACAATACTTATCATATTAAATAGAAATATTTGCAATGTTGAAAAAAATAAATTAGAAGAAGTTTCAAAATTTTTAAAATTATTTTGATTTAATAAAAAACCTTCTGGCAATATAAAATAACTTAATACAGTTAATCCAAAAAATTCAATAATAAATATAATTGATAAGTATAATATTCTTATATGCACTTTTTCGGAAGTTAATTTTTCTCTAATCATTATTTACATCTCACTTTCAAATTGGAATTTGTCAAGCAAATCCTCGAGTATGTTCTGAACAATTACATTTTCTACTCAATATCTAAATCTAAAGGCTTATCTATTTCATCTGATACATATTTTCCATTCTTTTTTCTCTGTCTTACACACTCTGTCAAAAGATATTCAATCTGTCCATTTACCGAACGAAAATCATCCTCTGCCCATGCGGCAATGGCATTATAAAGTTTGGATGATAACCGTAAGGGAACTTGCTTCTTTTTTTCTTCTGCCATATTAGTACAGGCTTCCTGAATTTACAACAGGCTGTGCATCGTGATTGCCGCAAAGCACGACTAGCAAATTAGAAACCATAGCAGCTTTTCTCTCTTCATCCAACTCTACTATCTTATTCTTATCTAAGCTCTCAAGTGCCATCTCTACCATTCCTACCGCTCCATCCACAATCATCTTTCTGGCATCTATAATAGCTGCTGCCTGCTGTCTTTGTAACATAGCTGCTGCAATCTCTGGTGCATAAGCAAGATAAGTAATTCTGGATTCTAACACCTCAAGTCCTGCACATCTCACTTTCTCCTGAATTTCTTCCCGGATACGTTCTGCCACTATTTCACTGGAACCACGAAGGCTTCCTTCATCTGCCACACCATCTCCTGTTGTATCTACATCCGGAGCCACATCATAAGGATATATACGAACAATATTTCTTACTGCAGTATCACACTGCAGAGACAAATACTCCTTATAATTATCTACATCAAATACAGCCTGTGCTGTATCTACTACACGCCAAGTCACTGCTATACCAATCTCAATTGGGTTGCCAAGACAGTCATTAATCTTTTGTCTGCTGTTATTTAAAGTCATAACTTTTGTAGAAATCTTCTTATTGGCAATTTCCACTCCATTTCCTGAACCCTGTCCATATAAGCTTCCAGCAGATGTTGTACCAGGTTTTACATCTCCGCTTTGACTTAGTTTTGTCTTGGCAGCAGGATTTACTGCCACACAAAAAGGATTCACATAATAAAATCCTGCTTCTTTAATCGTTCCCACATAGTTACCAAATAAAGTAAACACCAATGCTTCTTGTGGTTTTAATACCTTTAGTCCTAAAAACGAAATCCATCCAATACATAACCATACAATTCCTACAATTACTATTAATGCATTCCCTATAGCCCCACCAAGAATGCACATCCCAATTGCCAGCAGATACAACAAGAAAATAACTCCTATTGCCAATAGTCCGTTTTTCTTAGTTGTTAAAATCTTCTCCTTCATAATAAGCCCTCCATTTCTTCTGAATCATTTCAAAATTTATTTGATATCATAATGATATCATTATAATTTTAATTTGTCAAGAGTGTTACAGAACAAAGTGGGCAAGCCCACATCAACTCCCCTAACCCCTCATTCATGAGGGGATTGCACACTTTGCGTGCCAGATGCGTGTTGCATGTTTTTTTGCAACAATATTCCTTACGCATCTGTGCACATCCTAAGCGGAACGTTTTTACTTTATAGGACGAACTTTCCTATAAAGTAAAAAAGGTAAGTAGCAATATATCGTTACTACTTACCTAATGATAAAATATACCTATTTTTTTATTGTCACTTTCAATTTCTTAACCACATTGCCATACGAAGCTTTTACAACAATCTTTCCAGCCTTCTTTGCTTTAAGCTTACCAGTTGTTTTATTTATACTTGCCAATTCTTTATTAGAAACACTCCATTTTATCTTTTTACTTGTATCTTCTGGGGCATTTAAAACATTTGCCTTAAATTGATAGTGCTTTCCTACCTTAATACTTGATTTTTTTGTTGTAAACTTAATACTAATTTTAGATACTTTACTGTTCTTTTTCTGCACGGATTGTTGTGCTACTGTATCCGGTTCAAGTATTGCTTCATCTAAAACTTCTTTTCCTTCTACTGTTACCTTAATTGCCCTCTGTACATCATTTGGCAGAGATGCAGTTATTGTTACAGTTCCGGCTTTCTTCCCTGTTATTATGCCATCCTTTACAGATGCAATGTTATTATCACTGCTTGTATAAGAAATATCAGAAATGCCATAATGGACAGAAGCTACTGCTGGATATAATGTCTCATTTTCTCCGGCAGGCATTGAAATCTCATCTTCTACAATTCTGTAATTCCGTGAAAAATAAATCGCTTCCTCGTATGGCTGGTAATCATCATTTTCAACATCTATTACTTCAAATGTAATATTATCATGTTCTTTGGCATAAGTTTCTGCCTCAGAACCTATAAAACCTTTTAATACAACCTCATCGCCTTCAAATGTGTCATCTTCAAACCATGTATGCATTCCTGTCACAAATACAGTTTTTAAATTTTTGCAATCTGCAAATGCCTTTTCTTCCACATAAGCCATGCTTTCAGGCAAAACTACTGTTTCCAGGCTTTCCTTACCCTGAAAAGCATTTGGTGCAATCTTTCGTACTTGATATTCACCATGAATAGTGGAAGCAATTCTTAACACAGATCTGTCACCATCCTTTTCCCTTCCATATCCTGAAGGAATTGAACCACTGACAATCGCCTGTTTACTATGATGTGTACCTTCACCTTCATCTAATGTAAAAGCTATGTTGCTATTATCTTCTATCTTCACTGAACGAGTATCTTTTCTGCCGTCCTTTGTTGTTACTGTAATATCCACTATACCATCACAAAGCGGAATTACTGTACCTTCTTCGTTTACAATTGCAATAGAGGTGTCACTACTTTCAAATATACAATCTTCAAAATGGATTCCTTCTGCTAAGTGTTCTCCCATTGAGAAAGCGTAAGGAAAACTAACCGCTATTTGATCACATTGAATAATTCTGTTTGTTTCTGCTGCCTGCACATAAGGCACGGTATCTGTTCCATAAGTCCATGCCGGCACTTCCATACATAACATACTACATAATAAAGTTCCTACCACTAATCTTTTTGTTGCCTTTTTCATAAAAGTCTCCTTTCTGATGAAGCCATAGTAAACTGTTCAGCCAATGGCTAATTTGTTGCAAAGTATGTCACCTTTTACCATTCCTTCCTTTGTTATGTAATAATTTTATTACTTGTATACTTTATTTTCAATATCTCATCCATTTTTTGCAACATTTTTGTAATATTTATTTAATTGTTTTTTTTACATTTATGAAAAACACACAATTAGAAAATAAATTATGGTAACTATTCAGGTAAAAACACACATTTACTGCGTGTTTTGTAAGAAAAATGAAAGTTGATTGCTACGTGCTACGTACTCCTGCACTTACTAACTGTATTCGTATTCTGGGCTGCCGCCCTACATACTCATACAGTTTAGCCAGCCAAATGGCTATATTTCTTTATAAGCAAGCTTGCACGAAATATAGCCGTTTGTCAGGACTTTCATAGTAAATTTTCCTTGTTCCAGCCAGACGGATTTGATACAATAAAGGAAAGATATCGAAAACAGGAGGTGGGCTTATATGCCGGAAACAGTCAGCATAGGAACACATGATTTTGAGGAACTTCGAACAGGGAACTGCTTTTATATAGATAAAACAAATTTTATAAAAGAATGGTGGGAATCAAAGGATAAAGTCACTTTAATTACCCGTCCCCGACGTTTCGGGAAAACCCTCAATGTGAACATGGTGGAAGATTTTTTTTCCATCCGCTATGAGGGACGGGGGGATCTGTTTGAAGGGCTTTTCGTCTGGGAAGACGAAAAATACAGGGAACTACAGGGAACTTATCCCGTAATCAGTATTTCTTTCGCCAATATAAAAGAAAAAAACTTTGAAAATACAAGAGAAAACATATGTAGAATGATTGCTGATTTATATGTTTCCCATTGCAACCTGCTTGACAGTGAACAGCTTTTGGAAGATGAAAAATTTTATATCCGGGAAACCATAACACAAAAAGAGAGGATGACAGATGCCTTTGTGTGTAAATCCCTGCACAGGCTATCCGGCTATCTTTCCAAACATTACGGAAAAAAAGTCATCATCCTTCTGGATGAATACGATACCCCCATGCAGGAGGCTTATATGCATGACTACTGGAAGGATCTGGTTTCTTTTATTCGAAATCTGTTCAACTCCACTTTTAAAACTAATCCTTATCTGGAACGTGCCATTATGACGGGAATCACCAGAGTAAGCAAGGAGTCCATTTTTTCGGATTTGAATAATCTGAAAGTGGTTACCACCACATCTCCAAAATATGCTGACTGTTTTGGCTTTACGGAACAAGAAGTGTTTGCATCTCTGGAAAAGTACGGTTTATCAGCTCAAAAAGAAGAAGTGAAAAACTGGTATGATGGTTTTACCTTTGGCAGTCTGACGGATATTTATAACCCATGGTCCATCATTAACTTTCTGGATACAGGGGAATTTGCTGCTCACTGGGCAAACTCCAGTTCCAACGGACTGGTTGGGAAACTGATTCGCAGTGGCAGCCAGGATGTAAAAATGGTTATGGAAGATCTGCTGAAAGGGGATACTTTTTATACGGAAATAGATGAACAGATTGTATTCAACCAACTGGACAGGAAAGAAAGTGCTATATGGAGTCTCCTGCTGGCAAGCGGCTATCTCAAGGTGGAGAGTTATACCTTCCAGAAACAAAGACACCGTTATTTGTATGGATTGCAACTGACCAATCTGGAAGTACGGATGATGTTTGAAGATTTGGTGAAAGGCTGGTTTGAAGAAACGGCATCCCATTACAACAACTTTATCAAGGCACTTCTTCTTGGAAATGTAAAAGCAATGAATACCTACATGAACCGGGTGGCATTAAGCACATTCAGCTATTTTGATACAGGGAACCACCCATCGGAATATACCGAGCCGGAACGGTTCTACCACGGTTTTGTGTTGGGTCTGATGGTGGAACTGGCAGACCGCTATACCATCCTGTCCAACCGGGAAAGCGGATTTGGGCGGTATGATGTGGTACTGGAACCGCAAAACAACGAAGATGATGCCATTATTCTGGAATTTAAAGTGTATGATGAAACGGAGGAGAACACACTGGCAGATACCGTAGAGGCAGCCTTAACACAGATTGAAGAAAGGCAGTATGCCCAAGGCTTGGCTGCAAAAGGCATCCCGGAGAATAAGATTCGGGCGTATGGGTTTGCTTTTGAAGGAAAACATGTGTTGATTGGATAGGCAAAAAAGCATTTGGAAAATTATGATTATGCAGGATATCAGCCCCATACATCTTTGATGTATGGGGCTGATATCTTTACTGTAATATATACAAAACTCCCATGCCTTGCACAATCAGGCACCACCACAAATATATTCCGCATGGGAGTTTCGTAAACGAGGATGTACACAAGTGCAAAAGCAGCACTTGGCACTTATACGAACCTTGCAGCAGAGTGCAAGGTTCTACCTAAAGATAGTGAATATATAGAAAACTTACTTGAATATCTATAGTATACCATAAAAAAATACTTTTAGGTAAAGTTCTGGTTCTTGTTTACTTTAGATTTATAATTATATGATAAAATTGGGAAGTCTGCATTGCATTTATAATATATTTTGTATTATAATGAAATCTACTGTAACAACTTATAATTAAAGGTAACTGGTTCTGAACAGATACCAATGAAAGATTTATTGCAACTGTTTAGAAGCATAAACAGTTACGATTTATTGCATTACAAGGAGGAAAAGAAGTGTTATCAAAACTTAGTGTAAAAAAACCATACACTGTTTTAGTTGGTGTAGTTCTGGTTTTAGTCTTAGGATTTATGTCTTTTCGGGACATGAGTACTGACCTGCTGCCAGACATGGAATTGCCTTATGCAATTGTTATCACCACCTATCCAGGTGCCAGTCCAGAAGAGGTAGAATCTGCGGTCACCAAACCGGTTGAACAGGCTATGGCAAGCATTACTAATATGAAAGAAGTCTCTTCTATGTCAAATAGCAATGTTTCCTTAGTGATTTTGGAATTTAACGAGGGTGCAGACATGAACACTGCCACCATAGACATGAGAGAAAGCCTGGATAATGTTTCGGCACAGTGGGGTGATACCATTGGCAACCCTACCATTATGAAAATCAATCCAGACATGATGCCAATTATGGTTTCTGCCGTAGATTGGGATGGAAAAGATGAATTCGAACTGACTGAGCAGTTAGAAACCGCTCTATTGCCTGATATTGAAAGTGTTGAAGGTGTTGCTTCTGTATCAACTGCCGGCGAAGTAGAGAAACAAATTGAAGTCATTATTCAACAAGATAAAATTGATGAAGTAAACAAGAAAGTCCAAAAAGCCATTTTGGGTCAATTTGACGATGCTACCCAGGAAATTGACGAAAACAGGGATAAACTCAATAAAGGAAAAGACACTGTAACTGAGCAACAGGAACAAACTGCCCAGAAATTAGCAGATGGCGAAGCAGAGATTTCTAAAAATGCAAGAACGATTGATGAGGCTCTACAAACCATTGATACTAATCTCAACGCCCTTACAGAAAAAGAAAACTCTTTGATAGAAACGGAAAAGACTATAAAAGCAGGTCTTGCCACTATTGCTGCTTCTAAAACAGAATTGCAAAGTACCATTACCACTTTGACTAATACGAAAAAGCAACTTACTCAATTGAAGTCTGGTATCGAAGCCCTGCAGGCACAAAAAGAAGCCATTGAAGGCCAGATAGCCATTATGGGCGAAACACCAGAATTACAAATCCAGTTAGAAACTATTGAAACCCAACTGGCTGTGGTTACAAACCAGCTTTCCAGTATGGGTATGGAGTTATCTGATTTGGATGCTAAAATAAGCGAAATTGATTCTGGTCTTACACAGGCACAAGCCGGATTAAAAGAAATCAATACCCAGGAACAAACCTTGAAAAAAAACCAGACAGCTATTACAAAAGGTAAAAGCCAGATTGCTGCCGGAAAGAAGGAGTTAGAGGCAGCAAAATCAAAATTAAAACAAGGTCAGATAAGCTTGGAACAAGCAAAAACCGAATTAAGTAAACAATCTATTCTGGCTGCCATTAAGCTTAGTGTAGCAGAAGTAGAAGTATCCAGTGGTTCCAGTAAATTGGATGAAGCAGCTTCTACCTTAAAAGATACCAAGAAGAACGCAAAGGAAAAAGCAGATATTTCAAATATTATTACAAAATCCATGGTAGAAGGTGTACTGGCAGCAGAAAACTTTGAAATGCCTGCCGGATACATTACAGATAATGATGCCTCCTATCTGGTTAAGGTTGGAGATAAACTTGATACTACTACCAGCTTAGAGGAACTGGTTATCTGTGATATGGGCATTGATATCCTAAAACCTATCCGTTTATCTGATGTAGCAGATATTGTTGTTACAGATAATTCTAAAGAACACTATACAGTGGTGAATGGTAATCCGGGTATCGCCCTTACCATGGAAAAAGCTACCGGCTATTCTACTGGTGATGTTACAGATAAACTTTTAGAACGTTTCAAACAGTTAGAAGCGGAACATGAAGGATTACATTTTAGTGTACTTATGAATCAAGGTGTTTACATTGATCTGGTAGTAGACTCTGTTGTAAACAACCTGATTGTTGGTGGTATTTTGGCCGTCATTATTTTATTCCTATTTTTAAAGGATTTCCGCCCAACCATTATCGTTGCATGTTCCATTCCTTTAAGTGTGGTTGCAGCAATTGTACTTATGTATTTTAGCGGAGTTACCTTAAATATTATCTCCCTATCCGGTCTTGCCTTGGGTGTTGGTATGTTAGTAGATAACTCTGTGGTGGTTATTGAAAATATTTTCCGTATGCGTAGTGAAGAAGGTTTTGAAATCAGGAAAGCTTCTATTGAAGGTGCAAAACAGGTGGCTGGTGCAATTTTAGCTTCAACCTTAACTACGGTTTGTGTATTTGCCCCTATTATTTTTACGGATGGTATTACCAAACAAATTTTTACAGACCTTGCCCTAACCCTTGCATACTCTCTTCTTGCCAGTCTGGTTGTGAGTCTTACTTTGGTTCCTGCCATGTCTCAAGGAATGCTTCGTAAGGAAAAGGTACACAAAGAAGGTTTTATTCAAAAAGTACAACATATTTATGGTAAAATCCTAACGGTCGTTTTAAGAAAAAAGATTTTTATTTTATTAGCTTCTCTGGCTTTACTTATTTTATTCATTTGTCTTGCACTTACAAGAGGAACTGCTTTTATGCCTGAAATGGGAAGCACCCAGATGAGTGTTACACTTACCATGCCAGAAGATTCTGCCTTGACAGATGAAGAATTTTACAAAGAATCTGACAAAGTTATGGAGCAGTTCATGACAATTGAAGGTGTTGATACCATTGGTGCTATGTCAGGGAATAACAGTACAATGTCCATGATGTCCTCTGGAAGTAATGACAGCATTACCATGTATGTTTTGCTAAAAGAAGATATAACTCGTAGTAATGATGATATTAAAAAGGAGATGTTAGAAAAAACAAAGAATGTAAAATGTGATGTTTCCGTAGAATCCTCCTCTATGGATATGTCTGCTCTTATGGGATCTGGTATGACAATACAGATAAGAGGTAAAGATTTAGACAAACTTCTGTCTATAACTACTGATATTATGGAAAAAATACAGGATGTGGAAGGAATTAGTTCTATCACTAATGGTATGGAAAATAGCGATCAGGAACTTCGTATTACTGTAGATAAAGATAAAGCTATGGAGTACTCTTTGACTGTTGCCCAAGTATTCCAACAAATCAGTGCCAAGCTGCAGGAAGCCAATTCTTCTACTACTATTTCTACAGATACAGATGAATTAGGTGTATATGTAAGCAGCCATGAAGATACAGCTATGACAAGATCTGATTTGGAAAATCTCAAAATTACTTATACAGACAATACTGCACAAAAACCAGCGTCTATAAAACTTCGCAAATTAGCAAGTTTTGCTTTGGCAGACTCTCCAACCAGCATCCGTCGTGTCAGCCAAACCCGCTACATGACTGTAAACATTACCATTGATGATGATCATAACATTGGTCTTGTTAGTGATGAAGTTATGAAGGCTGTAAAGGATTACAACCTTCCAGTTGGTTATACCATGGAATCCACCGGTGAAGATGAAACCATTAATGAATCCATGGAGCAGGTAGGTTTGATGATGTTTGTAGGTATCCTGTTTATGTACCTGATTATGGTTGCTCAATTCCAATCATTGCTTTCACCATTTATTATCCTGTTTACTATTCCTCTTGCATTTACTGGTGGATTTATGGGATTATATTTTACTGGAAGTGAAGTCAGTGTCATTGCTATGATTGGTTTTGTAATGCTGGCAGGTATTATTGTAAACAATGGTATTGTACTTGTAGATTACATCAACCAGCTTCGTGCTGCTGGCATACCAAAATATGATGCAATTGTAGAAGCCGGGTGTACCCGTCTCCGCCCTATCCTTATGACAGCTATTACTACGGTACTAGGACTTCTTCCTATGCTGCTTACCTCAGACAGTGGTTCGGATATGGTAAAACCAATGGCTATTGTAACCATTGGTGGTCTGGTATATGGAACTCTTCTTACTTTGTTTGTGGTTCCTTGTATCTATGCAATTTTGAACCGTAAAAAAGATGAGAAACTAATTGAAACTATAGAAGATTAAGACAGAAGGAGCATATCGCAGTTGCGATATGCTCCTTCTGTGCTAAATCTTATTTTAACTTTTCTTCCTGCCTATTTCGCAAAAAATGGTATACTTACACACAAAACACCAAGAAACATCAACAAAATTGCCGAACCTTGGGGATATCTTCTTGTGCATATTACATTAGGATTTCGGGGATTAAGATAAATTGTATAGCTATCCCATTCTTGATATCTTTTTTTCAGTTTTCGTTTTCCAAAAGTTTCACCAGTGGAGTTTTGATATTGTCTATTTTGATATATATAGGAAAAAAACGGTTCATAATATGTCCCTCCCTTACTGGTGCTATGAGGTTTTGCCCCCATGTAAATGGCACTTACTCTTTCCTTACATACAATTACCTTAATGATTCCTTGATAAATACCAAGCCAAAGAAACACACCTCCAAAACCTTCAGCAAAAATCCAACCTTGATAACCAAAATGCATAATGGATTCTACTATCGTCAGCAGCCCCCAGACTACACAATACACTCCCATAATAAGAACTGTTCCTGATTCTACTGCCATACCCTTAACTTTTAGATAAAAAAATAAGGATCCTATAAGCAAAAGTGCAATTCCAAAGAATACCATATTTTGTGTTGTAGATGCAAGTACAATAAAAAATAAAAATAAGAAAGTCATAAATAATATTAACATTTTTTTCTCCTCACTTGTAAATTAGAGATTTTCTTCTATTTCATTCAATCCAAAAGCCAGGAAAATAGCACGCCTTATATTCATCACAATAAGGCCATTTCCGCAGCAAATATTTTAAATATTTATCATTTTTATCAAAACTTATAACTTCATCCATTGGTATTTCGCTGAACCAACCACTATAATACTGGCTTTTAGGTCCACCCATTCCACATGGTTCATGCCCATCTACAACATGGCACCACCAAGTAAATCCTTTAATTTTTACATTAAGCCGATTCATCTCACTAACAAACAAATTAACATTTTCCATGGAGCATATCAAATCAATCCCTCCATCTCCCACTGGTTGAATATGGAGTTTGTCTAATATAGCATCAATTTCTTTTTTCATAAAACACCTCATTTCCATTATAAAAAACTCTATTTCAAAAACTGTTCAAGATATTCTAGAAAATTATCTGCTAATTTCTCCATTTTGGATTCAATCTCTTCTCTACTAATTTCTTTACTTTCATCAAAATCAAACAATATTTCATGATCTATCTGGCAAACAGAACACTTTTCCTCATTTGGCATATTACACAAATCAATACACCTTATAAAGTATCCTTCTTGATCCCACGTAAATGGAAGGTATCCTGCTTTAACCAAAACCGGATTCCATGCATTGTTTAGAGCTTCAAAGGGGTTATCAACAGAATGTCGTCCTATTGGACTCTCAAAAAGATGAAAATATGTATTCAAAAAACATTTCATCATTTCCGGAAACTCAATACCCCAATTTCTTTCCAAAGAAGCAATCTCTTCATCACTTATTGTCGCTGGAATAAGTTTCCACTGTTGCCATTCTTCCTCTGGATCCGTACCATCCACCCACATTTCTTCTGGCACTTCTGGAAGAGTTACTGCATCCACACTATATTCCAATAACTTGGCATAATACTTTTCAAGAAAATTTTTCATAAATAATTTGTATTCTAACTTATTCATTTCTGTATTCCTTTCTTCTTAATTATCATGAAAGTGTTATATCTATCCTCTTTCATTTATGGTGATACCTGCATCTGCAAGCATATAAGTTTACTATCATAAAACGTATCTGTTCAGAACCATGAACAGTTACGTTTAAGCCCATGAATATTCGCCTTCGGCGA
>CAMWUK010000025.1 GCA_947177415.1 uncultured Clostridiaceae bacterium | reverse complement strand
TTGTAATGTTTAAGCCCCTTCGCCGAAGGCGAATTATTATGGGCTTAAACGTAACTGTTCATGGTTCTGAACAGTTAAAATATTTCATATATTCTTTTGAAATGCTGTTCTGTGAAAAGAGGTTTTTTATGCTTCCATTACTTCAATCATTGAATCATTTTCTTTGGAATGGTCCTATGTTATTTTTACTAATGGGAACTCATATTTTCTTTACTTTCCGCCTTGGATTTGTACAAAAAAAAGTATTCCAGGGAATTCGTTATTCCTTTACACCTGAAACTGATGCATCAAAAGATTTCTCGGCTTTTTCTGCACTCAGTACAACCTTGGCAGCCACTTTGGGAACAGGTAATATTGTAGGTATTTCTACTGCAATTGCTTTAGGTGGACCTGGTGCAGTATTCTGGTGTTGGCTTACTGGAATTCTTGGAATGGCAACCTCCTATGCAGAATGTTATCTCAGCGTACTTTTCCGACAGAAAGATAAGGAAGGAAACTATTTTGGTGGACCCATGTATGTTTTAGAACGTGGTTTAGGTTCCAGAACACTTGGAATTTTCTATGCACTTTGTACCGTTCTTGCATCCTTTGGCGTTGGGTGCATCACCCAGTCCAATGCAATTACAGAAACTGCATATCATCTCTGGCACCTTTCTCCTTCCCTTGTTAGTGTTGTTGTGGCAATTCTTATTGGAATGGTCTTAATTGGTGGTACTATCATGATTCAAAAAGTGTGTCAGGGACTAGTTCCTTGTGTATCCATATTTTACATTGGCAGTTGTATTTTTCTTTTAATCAAAAATTATAACTACATATCTGCTGCTTTTACTTGGATTTTTACTAATGCTTTTACAACGCAGTCCTTTGTTGGTGGCATATCTGGTGGTGGACTTATGTTAGCTACACGTTATGGAATTGCCAGAGGCCTTTTTACTAATGAAGCAGGTATTGGTTCTGCTGGTATAGCTGCTGCTACATCTTCCAACAAAAACCCTTTAAGGCAAGCCTTAGTATCTATGACTGCGACCTTCTGGGATACGGTAGTTATGTGTCTGATTACAGCATTGGTAATATTAACCCATCTGCTGCGTTATCCTGATTCTGCTACAAACTCATCTATCACCGGACTTACCACTCTTGCTTTTTCTGTTCTGCCTTATGGAGAAATTTTACTTGGCTTATCTTTAATTGCTTTTGCCTTAGCTACTCTGATTGGATGGTCCTACTTTGGAAAAAGTGCTGTATCCTATTTGTTTCCAAAAAACTCAAAAAAAATTTATGAATCAGTTTACTTGGTTATGATTTTTCTTGGTGGCATTGCCTCCTTACGATATGTCTGGGAAATGGCGGATTTACTCAATGCATTTATGGTAATTCCAAATTTGATTGCTCTATTTTGTTTAAAGGATAAAATTCAAAAATCTTAAACATTTCCTTCTCCCAGATCTTTATAAAAAAACGGTAACTGTTCAGAACCCCTCATTCGGATTTCTCCAGAATATACATAATATCTAATAATTTCCCAAAATGGCTGGTAAAAATCCTCCTATGGATATCACTTTTGCAGGTTCTGAATAGTTAGAAAAAAGCGGAAATACTTCAGAATCCATTTCGTTTAGTATCTAAACAGATATATGCTTTTCTGAAAATATTCCGCTCTTTTCTTATTTTAAGAACAACAAAGGATTTACACTTTTTCCATCCTCTTTTACCTGAAAATATAGATTACACCCTTCTTCTGTATAATATCTGCTTGGTTTATTAAGCTTTCCAATTGTACTGCCTTCTTTTACAATATCCCCTTTTTTTACTTCTATATCTTTTAGTTGTCCATAAATAAACTTATAACCATTTGCCTCGGCAACTAAAGTAAGTCCGGTTTCACTTCGTTCTGATATTTTAGTAACTTTACAATCACATGCACTTACTACTTTATCTCCTTCTTTTCCCTGAATTAAAATAGCAGGATTCACTTTGTATTGTCCTAATGTAGCAAAATAAACACTCTTATCCATACTATAATTCATAAGTATCTCTCCATTAACGGGCCAAGTAAGTCCCTGTTCCTTTTCACCTGGGTTTAACACAGAAACGGTCTCCTCTTCTTTTACTTCTGCCTGTTTTTTTTCTGTAATGGAAGTGTCTGATTTTGGTGCACTGGTTACAATTGTCTGTTCTTTTGGCACTTCCGTAATGGTCGGGCTGTCTGTCGCTTCTGCTACTGCACTTTCACCAGTATTTTTTTGATTTTCTGTTGCCGTTTTTTCTTCCACTGTTGGATTTTTTCCTTGTATCTGCTGATTATTTTGGTTTTCTACTCCCTCTTCTATGGTATGTTCCCCCAACTCTGCTACCAGATTCTGATTACTCTCTTCCTGATTTAAAACCTGGTTTCTTACTGCTACTACACATAAAATAGCAAATAACCCTAAAAAGCAAGAAATATAAAAACCTTTTGCCTGATAAAAATGTTTCTTTTCTTCGTATTGCATCTTCATTCCTCCTATTACATTTAATGTATATTTCTATTTTTACCAGTTTATTTTGTTTTATACCATTTACCTTGGTTTCATTTTAAGTAATACAAGATAATCAGATATCAAAAAAAGACATCCCGAAAGATGTCATTAAAGATTGCTATACATTAAAAATACTTCCACCCACAAATTCTCTTACAATGGAATTTTTAGGAATATCTTCTGTTCCGACTCCAATAAAATAGTCTAAAAACTTGAGAATCCGTTTTGCTTCAATATATTCCGAACAATGTTTGGGTATGCCAAATAAAATTGGTTCTGCAAATTGTTTCAAAACCGCTAACTCATAAATAGATGCTGAATTATACATCACATCTGCCTCTTCTTGAAATGGAAAAATATAGGATTCTTCTCCCCTTCTTACGGAAGACCACATAGCAATGGTATCCTTTGCACTGGTTCCTCTCGTTCTTGCATCCCGGACCATTCGGCGGATCAATCTTCCGTCTGTAGTTGGGATACGGTTATGTTCATCAATATTCAACTGGGTAAGTGCACTAATATAAATTTTAAACTTACTCTCTCTTGGTAATGTATAGGATAATTTATCATTCAAACCATGTATTCCTTCAATTACCAAAATATCATCTTTCCCCAATGTTTTGTAATTACCTCTATATTCCCTTTGACCAATCTTAAAATTAAAAGTTGGAAGCTCCACTTTCTTTCCTTCAAGCAAGTCTGTCATATCTTTATTAAACTTCTCTATATCAATTGCCTCTAAACACTCAAAGTTATACTTCCCATCCTCGTCTTTTGGTGTATTCTCACGATTTACAAAATAATCATCCAAAGCAATTGGATGTGGCTTTAATCCGTGGGTACGCAATTGTACAGATAAACGGTGGGAAAATGTAGTTTTTCCAGAAGATGATGGACCTGCAATCATAACGAATTTCTTATCTCTGGAATCTGCAATCTGCTGGGCAATTTCTGCAATCTTTTTCTCTTGAAATGCCTCTTGAACCAAAATCAAATCCTGAATTCCTCCAGATGAAATCACATCATTAAGTGCTCCCACCGTATCTACTTCCATTGTTTTTCCCCATTGTTTTGATTCCAAAAGAGTCTGAAACAACTTTGGCCGGTTCGTCCATGGTTTTATCACATTAGGTTCTATTTTATTAGGCATTTGAATAATAAAGCCACCTTCACAAAGTTGCAAAGAAAAATATTTTAACATTCCTGTACTTGGTGGCATATATCCATAAAAATAGTCTTTGAAACCATCTAAATCATATACATTCGCTTTGGAAACCCTTCTATATTCAAATAAACGTTTCTTATCAAGCATGTGGTAATATTCAAAGATATTTTTTGCCTCTTCTGTACTGATATTATACTTGCGAATAGTAATATCTTCATCAACAATTTCTTGCATCCTTGTCGTTATTTTATCCAACAATTCCTGATTAAGTTCCACATCACCTTCTAACTGACAATAACGACCATCTCCAATAGAGTATTGTATACTGACTTTCTTTAACTTATCCTGTCCAATCACTCCATAAGCAGCCTTTAACATAACAAAAACCATACCTCTGCAATAGGTACGATGCCCGGAAGAATCTTTTGTTGTAAGAAACTCTATTTCACAATCCTCTTCTACTTTTTTATTCAACTCTTGAAGTTTATTATTCACACAAGCAAGAATAATATCAAAGGGAAATTGCTCCTGACAATCTCTACTTATCTCCAAATATGTTGTTCCTTTGGGATAAATAGCATTCTTTATGTATTCTTCCCCCTTGATGGTTACCTGAATCTTATCTTCCATAATAATCCCTCCCTTTACTATATATATTCTAGTCTTGTAACTGTTCAGAACCATGAACAGTTACCTAGTCTTTTAAACTTATGCTATAAAGTAATAAATGGTTCTAATTCTTTTGCTTGCAAGATTTCTACTTCGTCTCCTAATTCTTTTTTTAAATATGTACACATATATTCTGCCATAAAATGTTCAGTTCCATAATGCCCTGCATCTATTATTTGCATGTTTTGATCTAACATATCTATTACTGTATGATGATCCATATCTCCAGAAATAAATACCTCTGCACCTTTTTTCAATGCATAACCCACCATACTTTTTCCTGCTCCTGTAGAAATGGCAACTTTCTTTACTTCTCTAGCCAAATTACCACTTACTCTTACATGAGGAATTCCAAAAACATCTTTTACCACTTGTGCCAACTGCTCTACCGTCATGGAAACTTTAAGATTTCCTACCATACCAATTCCTTCCACTTCTCCAGTTTCGCTGTTAGTACATACTTCCTCTAAAACTTCATCTTTTGTAATTCCAATCTTTTCTGCTGCTACTTTGTTCATCATACATACATCACAATTTGTATGCATAGCATAATAAGAAATATCATTTTGGATTAATTTTATAATACGTCTTCCTATAAAATCATCATCTGTTACCCGTTTCATCGCAGAAAATATCATAGGATGATGCGTTACCAGCATATCTGCTTTCTGTTCCACTGCTTGAGCAATAACTGCGTCTGTTGCATCCAATGCAGTCATAATATGATGCACTTTTTTATATCCGTTTCCTACTAAAAGTCCTACATTATCCCAGCTTTCTGCATAAGATGTAGGAGCAAGTTTTTCGATGCAAGCCATAATTTCCTTACATGTTATCATAATATGCTAATCCCTCCTTGCAATATACCATATCCTCTCTCATAATTTCTTTCCGTTTATCATTATCTGGTGAAGGATGCTCCTCTAATTTTTGATATATTTGTTGCAAAGTAGAATATTCCTTTTCTATATATTTTTTGAGAATAATATGTTTATTATCTAAAAGATATTTCCCATATCTATAATATACCTCTTTTTCTACTTTAGGAGAATGTTCTTCTCTTCTTGCTTTTAGTATCACATAATATTTTCCAGCATCCATTACCATATCCTCTTGTATAATACAAAAACCTATGGTTTCTAAGAAGACCCGCAAATCTCTAATCTCTGACTGTGGTTGCAGAACCAGTTCCTTTACCTGTTCCAATACTGCTTTCTTGCCAGTCAAAATTTTCTGCATCAAAGCACCACCCATTCCGGCAATCAAAAGTGTATCTACTTCTCCTGGTTCTAATGCCATCAATCCATTAGATAATCTGGTTTCTATCTGAGTCTCAACATGATATTGTTTGATATTTTCTTTTGCTCTTTCTAAAGGTCCTTTATTTACATCTAAAGCAATTATCTTCGATGCAAGATTTTCCTCTGCCATATAAATAGATAAATACGCATGGTCACAACCAATGTCTGCGACCATTGCTCCTTTTGTGATTAAATTCACTACTGCCTGTAATCTTTCTGATAATTGCACCTTCTCTTCCTTTCTTCCTAGTTATAAATCTAACTTTCCAAATAATCCTTTAATTTTCTGCTACGGCTTGGATGTCTTAATTTTCTCAGTGCTTTTGCTTCAATTTGCCGGATACGCTCTCTGGTCACATTAAACTCTTTTCCAACTTCCTCCAAAGTACGGGATCTTCCATCATCTAATCCAAAGCGTAAACGCAATACTTTCTGCTCCCTGTCAGTAAGAGAACCTAAAACTTCCAATATCTGCTCCCGCAGTAAAGTATATGCCGCTGCATCCATAGGAATTGGCATATTGTCATCTGGAATAAAATCCCCCAAATGGCTATCATCTTCTTCACCAATTGGTGTCTCAAGAGAAACTGGTTCCATAGCTATTTTTTGTACTGCTCTCACCTTTTCTACAGGTATTTTCATATAATCAGATAGTTCCTCCTGGGTCGGTTCTCTCCCAAGATCTTGTATTAATTGTCTCTGGGCACGAATCAAACGATTGATTGTTTCTACCATGTGAACAGGAATACGAATCGTTCTTGCCTGGTCTGCTATAGATCTGGTAATTGCCTGTCGTATCCACCATGTAGCATAGGTACTAAACTTATATCCCTTCTTATAATCAAATTTCTCCACTGCCTTTATCAATCCCAAATTTCCTTCCTGAATCAAATCCAAGAAATGCATTCCTCTTCCCACATATCTCTTTGCAATACTTACCACAAGACGAAGATTTGCCTCAGAAAGTTTCTTTCTCGCTTCCTCATCCCCTTCATCCATACGTTTTGCCAATTCGATTTCTTCATCCAGAGTAAGAAGTGGTACTTTTCCAATTTCTTTTAAATACATACGAACAGGATCATCAACACCAATATTATCCGGCACGGATAAATCAATATTTTCCAAGTTTTCCTCCTCGTTCTCCAATTCTTCGTCATCTGGTTCTAACAAGAAATCATCTAATTCTTTATCTTCTGTAAACCGTAATACATCCACACCCTGTTTCTCCAGATAAGCATATATTTTTTCTAATTTCTTATTATCTAACTGCATATCCTTGAAAAAGTCTATAATTTCCTGACTTTCCAAAACATATTTCTTTTCCTTTGCCATACTAAGTAATTCTGCCAGACGTTCTTGAAATTTCACTCTTGCCTCGTCCATAGTATGTCACATCCTTTCACTCATGGTAATGCCTGTATAGCAGGCATGCCTGTTTATTATCTAATACGACAACACCTTTTGTTATCTGTAACAGTTCAGTCTATAGGCTTAACTGTTACTGTTATCTTGCACTATCTTATAAGGAAATATGCAATTTTTGTAGCATTGCCTGTTCTTTCATAATTCTTTGCAATTCTAAAATATCTGTTGCATGACGATTCTGATAATCTAAACTTTCTTTTTTTATCCGAATCACTGTCTCATTCCAAGCTTTTTCCTTTTCTTTTGAGGACATATCTTCATTAAGATTACTATGAAATAAAGATGCCGCCTCATTTTGTTCCTCTTTATCTGTAAATGCATTAATAATCTTAGCTGGCTTTACTTCTCCCTCTTCTTTATATTGATCAAATAGCATTTGTGCTACCTTATGATATGGTTCTTCCCTGAAATCTTCCGGCGATAAAATCCCTTCAATTTTATCAAACAATGATACATCTTCGATCAACCAGGTAAGTAAAATTTTTTGAGACTGCTGTATTCCATCTTCTTTCTTTTTTAACTTCTCCCTTCTCTCTGCTCTGGCAGGTTCCGGTGTTACTGGCATGGTAATTCCATACTTGTGTACCAGTTTACGTAAATCTTCATAAGCAATACTATATTTTCTTGCCATTGCTTCAATATAGTTATTTCGTTCTAAATCCTCTGTAAACACAAGCAATTTCTTCGCCATCTCATTAAAAAATCTGGTCTTTTGTCCAGGGTCATTAAAATCATAGTCCCTTTCCAAAACTTCCACTTCAAAATAAAAACTATTCATTGCCTCATCCAGTCTTTTTTGAAATTCTTCTTTTCCTTCTGCTTTAATGAATTCATCCGGATCTTTATAAGGTGCAAGTTTCACCACCTTTGAAACCAATCCTGCATCTTTTAATATTGGTATCGCCCGGAGAGCTGCCTTTATTCCTGCTCCATCACTATCATAAAGTAATAAAACTTCATCTGCATACCGTTTTAAAAGATTCGCCTGCAACCCAGTAAAAGCTGTTCCAAGAGATGCTACTGCATTGGAAAATCCTGCCTGATGCATAGCAATTACATCCATATAACCTTCACATAATATCATAGTTCTTCCTCTTGCTGTTCTGGCAAGATGCAGTCCATACAAATTCCGGCTCTTATCAAATATCTTTGTCTCTGGTGAATTCAAATACTTTGGTTTTCCATCTCCCATTACTCTTCCACCAAAACCAATTACCTTACTATTTGCATCCATAATGGGATACATAACTCTATTCCAGAATTTATCATAAGCACCTTGTTTTTCATCTTGGCTAATTAATCCAGACTGCATTAAAACTACATCCGTATAGCCCTTGCTTCGCAAATATTGATATAAATCATCACTATGCTTGTTGGAATATCCCAGTCCAAACTTTAAGATTGTTTCCTTTGTTAATTCCCTTCCTTGTAAATATTCTAATGCTCCTTTTCCTTGAGGAGACATAAGCTGGACATAAAAATATTTCGCTGCCTCTTTGTTAATCTCAAGCAACTGATTTTTTAAATCTGCTTGTTCTTTTGCTTCACTTGAGTATTCCGTCTCTGGCAAAGTAACTCCGCCTCTTTCCGCCAGATATTTTACAGCTTCTGGAAAAGTAAAGTTCTCATATTCCATAACAAATGTATATACATTTCCACTGACTCCACAGCCAAAACAATGGTACATCTGTTTATTTCCACTTACAGAAAAAGAAGGGGATTTCTCACTATGAAAAGGACAAAGTCCCATATAGTTTGCCCCTGTTTTTTTTAGTTTCACATATGTGGAGATTACATTAACAATATCATTTCTCTGCCTTACTTCCTCAATTACTTCCTCTGGATAAAACATGTCTGTCCATCTCCTTATTTCCAAACCTTTGGAACAAACCACTCCATATATTTGTTGATTGCATAATTGTCGGTCATTCCTGCTACATAATCACATACTGCCTGTTCTATGGATTCTGTTCCATCTTCAATCATACGTCCATACTCTTCTGATAATTCTTTTGGATGTTCCAAACAATACTGATATAGGCGTTTTACCATTTCAATAGCTTTCTTATCCTGCCCTTTTGCTAATGGATTAGTATACACCAACTGAAACAAATAGCCTCTCAGTCCATACATGGCATCCTGCACTTCTTTGGACATCCGGATCTGTGAAATATTCTGGCTATTACGAATTACATCATGAATTAGTGTATCCAATCTCTCCCCTTTTGAAACACCAAGCACATCCCCATATTTTTGTGGAATATCCTGCTCTATCATAATACCTGCCCGTACTGCATCTTCAATATCATGGTTAATATAAGCAATTTTATCTGCCAACCTCACAATCTGTCCTTCCATTGTTCCAGGTCTTCCAACGGTCTGATGATTGAGAATGCCATCTCTAACTTCCCATGTCAAATTCAATCCCAAACCATGATTTTCTAATATTTCTACCACCCGCAAACTCTGCTTATGATGTGCAAAGCCATGAGGGCAAATCTCCTGCAATGCTTTCTCTCCTGCATGTCCAAAAGGTGTATGCCCTAAATCATGCCCAAGAGCAACTGCTTCGGTTAAATCCTCATTTAAAGACAAAGCTTTTGCTATCGTTCTTGCAATCTGTGACACTTCCAACGTATGAGTTAGTCTAGTCCTGTAATGATCACCTTCTGGTGCCAGAAACACTTGTGTCTTGTGCTTCATCCGGCGAAAAGCTTTGCAATGTAAAATTCTATCTCTATCTCTTTGATATTCTGTCCTTACATCACACTTAACTTCTTCTCGTTCTCTTCCTTTACTCTCATCACTGTATGATGCATAGGCACTTAAATAATCATGTTCTCTCTTCTCTAGTTCTTCCCGAATCATTCTATTATATTCCAACTATATCACCCTCTGTTTTGCCTCACGAATGACCTATTATGGAATGTATATCGACATATTTCTAAAAAAATATTAGTATTTCTACATATATTATGGAAACCGCCAAAAAATGTAACAACTCAGATATGCCATTCATATTTTGTCAAAATATACATTATGACTAAAAAGCAAAACGGCAATGTCAAAATTGACATTACCGTCTTGTGTAAATAAATGTAAAACTACATTTTATTTTACTGTAATTTTTTTCTTCACTGTTCGTTTTTCCCCATCACTAAGCTGTATAGTTACAGTAATGGTTGCAGTACCTTTCTTCTTTCCAGTAATCTTTCCTGCACTGCTTACTGTTGCAATCTTCTTATTTGATGTACTAAAGCTGATTTTCACACCAAGTTGTGCTGTCTGAACATTTTTCATATTACTTGTATTAAATCCAGATACTTTTTTAAGAACTGCTGTAGGAAGTGTCACGGTAACATTTGTGGTCTTTCCTTTCTTAATTGTGGTTTTTGCAAATTTTACAGAAACCATATTTTTCAAATCAGTTCTTACTGCATTTGCTGCTTTCTTAGGAAGTAACACATAAGTTCCTCCCTGTGCCATATACAAAGTCACATATCCATCTTGGGATACTTTTGCAATATCAACTGCTACTTGCTGGAATTTTCCATCATCCACACGATATACATAAACTTTGCTTCCATTCTTAATAATAGACTGATTGTTTAAATCTACTTTTACTTTTGTATTTACAGGAAGAATACCTGTATGCTCAAAGGTAATGGCTACACCCTTAGAATTATTACTATCCTTTTTCAGTATAGCATTTACTTCTGATACACTAGATGCAGTTACAACATTACATCCAAGTTTTATCGTCTTTAAGCTTGCTGTAGAAACCTTTTTCATATTACTATTTGAGAATGTCCAGTTTACAACAGCATTACCAGACGCATCTGCACCATATAGTGCCAAACTCTTTCCTGCTGTTTTAGCAGTCTTAATATCTTCAATGGATACCTGTGTATTTGTTTTAATTTTTTCACCAACTAAAACAACAGTTCCACCTTTCTTGTTACTTGGAATAGTAACTGTAATAGTTCCATCTTTACTTACTTTATATTCTTTATTTTGGTACGCATCTACTACTTTTCTTCCAACAAAATCTTTTACTTGTAAAGTAACTGTCTTGTCTTCATCTGATACATTCAATGCTACAACAATCTTTTCGTCCTTATAAGAACGTTCAAATGCTAAATATTGCTCCTTGTCACTACCTGCAATCTGGCTACGTGTACCTTTTGCAAACACTTTGCTATATTTATTACGGATTGCAAGCATTGTCCTATAATGAGAAAGCATAGACTGCTGAGCTTCTGATAAGTTATCAAACTTCATATCGTAACGGTTATCCTGATATGGATAATTATTTGCTCCTGTAAGCCCAATTTCTTCACCATAATAAATAACTGGTTGTCCCTTTGCTGTTGCAACAAGGGAAGCAGCAACTTTTGACAAAGCATCTGCCTGTTCTTCTGTGTACTTCTTCTTTCCATCATCTTGTGTCAAATTCATAAGAGAATACTTAAATCCAACTTCATCATGAGAATTCAAGAAGCTACCAAAACTTCCTGTATTGTCAATGGTTCCATTACGAATTTCTAATTGGCTCTCTACAGACTCCATTCCACCCTGTACAAATTTGTTTGCCATATCATTGAAGCCAAAGTCTAATAAAGAATCCATCTTTCCACTCTTCAAATATCCAAAATTATCTGTGTAAGCTGCACCATAGCACTCACCAATCATCTTAAACTTTGAAGAAAGTTCTGTCATTGCATTCTTGAATGCTGACCATGTGGTAGATTCTACATGTTTTACCGTATCTATACGGAAATAATCAATGGTATTTCCCTTGCTGGTTTTTCCAAGATTCTCTACCCATGCCTTCTGCCAGTTAATTAATTTTGTTCTTACTTCCGCATTTTCTGTTGCAAAATCAGGAAGTCCATCCTGTGAACCTAAGATATCATTTCCTTCCACATTCTGCTCACGATACATGCCTGCAAATTGCTCTGAATTTTCTGTTCCATATCCTGAGTGGTTCAATACCACATCAACCATAATACGGATTCCTCTGTTGTGTGCTTCATCAATTAAAGTATGGAATTCCTCCAAGGTACCAAGATGTTTATTTAATGTCTCAAAATTACTTGCCCAATATCCAGCATATCCATAAGAAGAAACCACTTCTCCATTATTACCGGTTGCCTTCATATCATCTAAAATATTCTCTACAATTGGAGTAATCCAGATTGTATTGATTCCTAAATCTTTTAAATAGTCAAGTTTTGATGTTACACCGGCAAAATCTCCACCATGATAACTGCTTGGTCCATTCAAATTATAATCTTTTACTCCATAGGCATCATTATTTGCACTATTTCCATCACAGAAACGGTCTGTTACCATAAAGTAAATAACTGCTTCATCCCAATCAAAATCGTTGGCACCTGCTTTTACCCGTTCTGTTACATTAATCGTAATTTCTCCCTTATGGGATTTGTTATACTGATCTACAACAGTTACTGGTAATTTTTTCTCACCCAATGGTGTATCATCTGTTACTCCAATAGATACTGCCATAAGTTCTGGGTCAATAGCAACTTTTGACTCTCCACCAACTGCAGTTAAATCAATATATGCTTCTGCAATTTCTACTTCTTTATTATCTACAGATGCTCTAACTACTATATTTTCATCATAATTCATAGCAGTAACAGAAGATGTTACTGTTACATTTGCGGTTAAATCTTTGTATGTAACAACAGACTTTGTGCCATCAGCATTCTTTTTACTATTAAAGCTATCTAATACAGTGACAGCAGCTCCTGAAGATGGTGTCACATGATAACAATATTCATAATCCCCAGCCGATGCATTTTCAAAAATGTATTCATATCTTTCATTTTTTGCATTATAAGCCATATCATAAGACTTGCCTGCAACTTCTACTTGTACATTCTTAAGGGTATCTAACTTTCCATCCATGAATAAGTCATCATCACGATAATAGAACGCAATCTTCTTCTCATCTGGCTGCAAATCATAGCCTTTATTATATGGCAAGTATTCTGCCTCAAGAGATCCTTGTGTAAGTTTCACTTTAATTACTTTCTGATTGGTTGGTGTAATAATAGAACGGTCACCATCCATATCTTTTGTTACATCTGACCAGTCATCTTTTTGTGGTGTACCACTACGAAGCAGATATCCCACAGTTGCTGTAGATTTATCAATGGCAAATTTGGTCTGATATTTACCATTCACTTCTTCAAAAAAGTTAGAAATGGAATTATATTTCTTAATAGCATTCCAAGTATATAGATTCCAGCCTTCATAATCCTTTGCTGGTCTATCATACTCAACCACTACCCAATGTACTTCCTGCTCTGCAAACTGTTCTGCCCAAACATCAAATACCTGGATATTGTCTTCAAGAATCCAAAATTCCCCACTAGTTGCTCCTTCAGGGAGCGTAAAACTTCTGGTATCTTCCTGATAAGTCCAGCCACCTTTAGAACGGACAATAACATTTAATGCATTAGATGGGAAAGAATATTTTGCAGTTGCCCATTTTCTTCCTACAGCATCTTCATAAACTTTTTCATTAAACTCATATCCTGTATTATATGCAGTTCCAGATGCTTCCCAAATCCACAAATCACGATCTTTGTATACAGAAGTATCCTCTGACAGATAATGAATTGTAATATCAAATAACTGTTTTACAATCTCTACCTTGTAAACGCTAGAAACCTTATCCCCAGTAATAATTAATTCTACACTATCTCCATTATATGCATCTGAAACATTCAATATACCATCTTTTAAAGTAACCCCTGTCTGGCTGTCATCTTTCAAAGCATAAGTAACCGATACTTCTTCTCCTTCTAGTTTGCCTTCGCTATACTGCATAGCTTTTGTTGGCAATTCCAGATCTACACCAACTTGTGCTTTTTGTTTGGCGGATGGTGCTACTCCTGGAACAATTACAACACTGTTTCCATCATTTCCTACTACATATTCACAGTTTTCATCAATGGTCCAGCCACTCTCTCCAACAACAAACTTATACTCATAAACTCCTGGTTCAAAATCTTTGATTTCAATAGACCAAATTCCTTCTGCTTCTTTCTTCATTAAATCTTTGCCAGGTGTCCAGTCATTAAACATACCAGCAACGGAAACTTTTGTTGCTGCTCCGCTTTTATCAAGATACATGAATTTTACGGTTGAGCCATCTTCTAAAACAACAGGACTCTTTACCGCAAGTGCTGCTTCATCTACTTTTGGCTGTACATAAGTATTGCTTCCTGTAGCATTGTAAGGATCTGCTAATACATTTCCATTCTTGTCTACAATGACATAAGAATATGTACCTTCTACAGTACTATAGAAAGATGCAGAATAAACTGTACCTGAAAAATCTTTATCTTTCTTTAACTTTGCAACACTGTATCCATAAGTTTCCACAGCACTGCCATTAGCTGGGTTAACCTCTATAGTGTCTCCGGCTTTTAGTTCCTTTCCTTCTGTAGAAGCTGTATTTTTATAGTATATGCTGGCTCCATCTCCAGATGCATCTGGCCAGTATATTGTTACAAGACCATTGTCACTTACCTGTGGATTTCTTACAAATACTGGAGTGTCATTCATAATGGTATCACACAGTGGATCACCTAATTCTTTTTCTCTCTCTCCCTCTTCTGTTAAAGTATAGAAAGAATAAGAATATAATCCTGCTTTTTTTATTGCTGCTGAAGTAGCCACATAAACACTGTCACCAGTTTCTAATTGATATTCCTTGGCTTGGATTAAACTCTTCTTTCCTGAGCTTTTTACATTACCAACAACACCAATCAAAGCATTGGTTACATTTGTCACATAATTAAAGGTTACTGTCCCATCTTCATTGTAAACAGGACTCTTCACATCAACTTTAGTATCTACATCAACTTTTAACTGATAAGTAGAATCTGCTGGATCCATTGTAATGGTTACATCACTTGGTGCAGAAAGTTTTAACTCATAGTTTCCACCAGAACCAGTTCCGCCCCATGCTTTATCCCATGCGAAAGTTTCTGGATCTTGTAATACTTTAAATGCATAACTGCCTTTTGCGACATCTTTCAATGTAATACTATAAGTACCATCTGCATTCTTTGTTAACGGATAGTTTAAATTGGTAACAGACCAAGATGGCTTAATAATATCTCCTACAAGATAAAATACTTCTTTTGCTGTTACCATTTCCAGTTTTTCTGCCTCTGGATTCTTGACTGGATTTTCCTTATACCAAGTTCCATCCTTATAATACAAATCCCCAGTATAATCTTTCATGGCAGCATTATATACAGTTCCTCCTGTATTCACTTTACCATCTTCATTTAAGAATTGGAAACCTTCCACACTTCCTTTGATATTCAAGCCATACCAATCTGTACCTTCTGTAGTTTCTTCAGAAACTAATGGATAACGATCTACCTTCCAATCCTCAAATTCTTCTACTTCTGTAGAAAGAGTTGCAGTTCCTGGTTGCCAGTACTGCATGTACACTTTACCCGCATACTTTTGACCGGTATCATAGAAATGAATATTAATGTCCATTCCGGCTGCTGCCTTAATAAATTGCCCCTGTGGCAGCATTGTGATAATCATAGCTAAAGTAACAATTAAACTGATTATCTTTTTGTAGCTTGTCCTTACTTTCATTGTGTTCTCCTTTCTTTAAAACATATTCTTCCAGTTTGGTTCTTTTAGAAGAATGTGTACTCCTAAAAACACTTTTAGCAGATAAGATATTTTCTCCCACCTGCTAAAACTTCCACTTACCCAACTTACTTTATTATATCATGTTCTATTTGAAAAGAAAACTCAAATTTCCTATATATTTTTTGTTCAAATTGCACAATTTTTTTCTCTATTTTTTTCTCTTTTTTCCTGCTCTTTCTGAGAAAAAATACAACCACAATAATTCTGCCGATACAAGTTATATTCTTGTGATAAGATGATAGACCGCTTATATCCTTCTTTTTTCTTAAAGTCAGAATATAAATACTTTACTTCATATTCTTTACTTATTTGCCCACCAATTTCATTTAGCTTCTGTGCATCTTTCAAAGGACTAATAGATAGCGTTGTAGTAAAATAATCAAATCCCTGTTCTTTTGCCAGTCTGCCACATTCCCGGATACGCAACTCATAACAACGATAACATCGCTCTCCACCCTCAGGAATATTCTCATAACCTTTGATGGTTTCAAAAAAGAGAGAAGGATTATACTCTCCCTCTATAAACGAAATCTTATGTTTAACCGGAAGTTCCCTTATAAGACGTTGTTGTTCTAATACTCTTTTTTTATATTCATCTTTATTAGTAATATTCGGATTATAGTAAAATATTGTAATCAAAAAAAATTGTGACAAGTATTCCAGACAATAACTGCTACATGGTGCACAACAACTATGCAATAATAAAGTAGGTACTTCTTCTGCTTTTTCATGAGAACGAATAATTTTTTCTAATTCTTTTTGATAATTGTTCTTTCTACATCCATGGTTCATGTTTATCCTCCTCTTCCTCTTCTTGTTCAAATTCTCCTTGTTGGTCTGTTTTTATATAAACATGCAGCAAAGCTAACAGCATAACTAATAGACATATAATGAGAACAAAAATCAAAATATATAAGTGTTTCATTTGCTTTTTATAATTTTCTGTCTCTGTGGAGGATTCTACAACTGGCTCACTTGCTCTAAAACGTTGCAGGGTCTCTTCCATTCTGTCAAAAGTATAAAAAACAGCTCCTTCTTGTTTTGTTCCTTCTACTTTTCCATAGATTAGAACAAGATTACTGGCAGGGTCATTTGTCGGCATGTACACCGTAATTGACATGCCATGTATTTTTATATTTTCTTCTTTATACCCTTTTGGAATTACACTGCTTCCAGGTATTGGTACTATCCGGAAATACATATTTGTTTCAAGAATAATTCCATCATCCTCTTTATACACACTAAGTCCATTTTGTTTCTCTTCTCCTTTTACTTCAGACTCTTTTACTTCTTTATCTAAAGCTTCTTCTTCTTTTGTCTTTTTATGAATCATAATTGTATAGATCTTATCTACACCATTTTTGTCTGTCACAACAATTTTCGCTAAATTATCTCCTTCTTTTAGATTCGTATTTCCTTCCATTGTTACTTTGTATGCCTTTAATTTTGCTTTCGCATCTATAAATAAAGTCTCTGTATCTGCTGACACTGCCACACGATACTCTGTTACCTTACTATCAAATTTCGGCTCTAATACCCCTTCTCCTACTTTCAAAGAACCTAATCCTTGATTTTCTTCTTTTGTTTCTGCCGGCTTCACATCCACCTGTAGGGTTCCTTTTGAAACAGACATCTCCGTAGCAGTAGCTGCTTCATAAATATATACTGTATCACTAATATATATTTCACAACTTCCTTCCTGCAAGGCACGGAATTTCATACGATATTGATGTACATTTGATTTCTTTCCATCAATATCACTAATAAACACCAATCCATCACTTCCAGTAACATGATTCCCTGTATCAACCAGCTCCAATATTTGGGGGTCATACGCTACATAAGTCCGAAAGTCTTTAAATTCTGCTGCAGATTCTACAGTTAAAGTTACGATAAAACTCTGCCCAACGGATATCTGCTCTTTGTTCTTGGAAAATGCCAATGCAGCACTGGAAGCATGTACAATCTTGCCACTGTACACTCCAATCACCAAAACACAGCATATCATCCATAACGCCATCCATCTTCTTTTCATAAATTCCTCCTTGTATCAAGAAAGGTGACTGTTCAGAACCATGAACAGTTACCTTTAAGCCCATAATAATTCGCCTTTGGCAAAGGGGCTTAAACATTACATAATTTACTATGAAAGTCCTGGCAAACGGCTACATTTTGTGCAAGCTTGCTTGCAAAGAAATATAGACATTTGGCTGGCTAAACTGTATGAGTATGTAGGGCGGCAGCCCGGAATACGAATACAGTTGGTAATTGCAGGAGTGCGAAGCACATAGCAATCAACTTTCATTTTTCTTACGAAACACGCAGTAAATGCGTGTTTCTACCTGAATAGTTACCAAGAAAGTTACAAATTCACCCATTAAGGCAGATATTTATAATTGTCTTCTTTGCCTTCCTATATCCCTTTACCATTTATATCTTATCAATATAGAAATTCAGAGGGCTATCTTCATGTAATTAAATAGCAACTGCGGAAATTGCTATAAGCAACTCCGCAGTTATATTTATATATCTTTATATTTTATCCAATAGTCGGGTTATTTCCCAATTTTGTTACATATTGTGCCATAACATAACCCTTCATTTCCACATCATTATAACTAAACTCCACATAATACCAATTCTCCGTCTTGCCAGTAACCTCCTTCACAATTTGAACTATATGACCAATTGGCAAACTCACATATTCTCCATTATATATCAAACGGTCATAATCTTTTCCTGCCCCAAGACGTACATTCAAAGGTCCATTATTGACTTCTCCTTTGCTAATTGAAGTCTGAGTAGGAGCTACTGTAGCTGTTGGTTTCACTGTAGCAATTGCTGTAGCTGTTGGTGTAGTTGTTGGTGTTATTGTATTAACAGGCTTTACTGTTACCTTAGGTGTTGCTGTTGGTTTTACGGTTGGGGACGGACTTGGTGTTGCTGTTTGCTCTACCTGAAAAGCTACCAAATTAGCTAATATATATCCCTTTAAGTTCTCACCATTATAACTAAAAGAAACCCTGAACCATTTTTTACTATTTGCATTTGCTTCTTTTAAAACCTTTACAGCTTTTCCATCTTTTAAAGAAACTTTCTTATCATCTTGTAAAAGATAATCATCTGTAACACCTGCCGAATTACGAACATACACTTTTGCTGTAGAGTATATTTTCCCTTTTACAGTTTCTGTAAAAGTAAGTTTGATATAATCACTTAAAACATACCCCTTTAAAGTCTTATTTTCAAAAGTAAATTTCACATAATACCACACAACACCTTTTACAATCTTCTGTTGTGTAACTGTAACCTTATCTCCTTTATAAAGACGTACTTTCTTTTTCTTATACACCAATTCATCTGCACTTGTGCTGGCTTTCGTTCTCACTCGTAGTGCAGAAGCTGTTACTTTCCCCGTATATTTCAATCCACTTACTGTTTTGGTTGAGGATTTTACTGCTGCATTTGGAACATCGTTTGGTTTTATGATTACATCAGACGGTGAAGAGGTTGGTTTTACTGTTGGTTTTACTGTTGGCTTTACTGTTGGTTTTGTTGTTGGTTTTACTGTTGGTTTTACTGTTGGTTTTGTTGTTGGTTTTACTGTTGCCTTTGGTGTAGGTGTTAACAACTTTATATATGCCTTATTGCTATAACCTGTCACAGTCTTTTCGTTATAAGTAAATTTTACCTTATAAAAATTGTTCTTCTCATCCATAATATTTACTACATCATTTTCAAACAAATATACATTCATCCCATCCTGTGTCACAGAATCATATTCTGCCCCCGGACCTTTTCGTACATTAAGGGAACACACTGTAACTACACCTTGTGCTGAAGCTGCTTCTACTTGAAAAAAATCCGCAATACCCACTTTTGTCCAAAGAAATATTCCCATACTAAACATAAACAGAGCAGAAAATACTGCTACTTTACCTCTCCGACTCATCTTCTTCATCCTTTCTACATTTGTATAAATTATACAATATAATCATTCTTCATTCTAACACACTTATATTTTTTTTGCAAACATATTTTCCCCATTAAGCTTCATCAATTGCTTTTCCAATATCATTTCGCTTATACTTGTTCTCAAAACCAATCCACTCTGTTGCTTTATATGCGTTGGCTCTTGCTTCTTTTAAGTTACTTCCCTTTGCAGTTACACCAAGAACCCGACCACCATTTGTTACGATACCTTCTTCCGTCTTTTTCGTTCCTGCATGGAATACATAGTAACCATCTTTACCTTCAAAATTATCTAATCCAGATATCAACTTACCTTTTTCATAACTCTCTGGATATCCATCAGATGCCAAAACCACACATACGGCTGCATTATCCTCAAATTGTAAATCAATCTTATCTAATGTTCCATCAATACATGCTTCCATAACCTCAATAATATCATTTTTCATTCTTGGCAATACTACCTGTGCCTCTGGGTCTCCAAATCTTGCATTATATTCTAACACTTTTGGTCCCTTTTCGGTAAGCATTAACCCAAAAAACATAATTCCAATAAAATCTCTTCCTTCTGCCTTCATAGCATCCATAGAAGCCTGATAAATAAATTTATGACAAAATTCATCTACTTCTTTTGTATAGAATGGGCTTGGTGAAAAGGTTCCCATACCTCCTGTATTCAGTCCCTTATCTCCATCTTTTGCACGTTTGTGATCTTGTGCACTGGTCATTGGTGCAATATGAGTACCATCACAATAACAAAGTACAGACACTTCTCTTCCTGTCATAAACTCTTCAATAACAATCTTATCTCCCGCAGAACCAAACTGTTTATCAAGCATTAAAGTTTTTACTCCATTTTTTGCCTCTTCTTTGGTATTACAAATCAACACACCTTTTCCAAGTGCCAATCCATCTGCTTTTAATACAATTGGATATTCACTGTTTTCTAAATATGCTAATGCATCTTCTGGATTGGTAAAGGTTTCATAAGCAGCAGTTGGAATGTTGTATTTCTTCATTAAATCCTTAGAAAAAGCCTTGGAACCTTCCAAAATTGCTGCATTTTTTCTTGGTCCAAATACACGCAATCCTTTTTCTTCAAATACATCAACCACACCTGCTACCAAAGGATCATCCATTCCGATAATGGTTAAATCAATCTTTTTTTCCTTTGCAAAATCTGCTAATTTTTCTAATTCCATAGCACCAATATCTACACACTCTGCCAACTGTGCAATTCCTGCATTACCTGGTGCACAATAAATTTTATCTACTTTCTTACTTTTTGCAACACTAGTCGCAATTGCATGTTCTCTTCCGCCACTTCCAACTATCAATACCTTCATCATTCCATCTCCTATCCTTTTATTATTTTCTTCTTACTAAATTGTCTATTACTTCAATTTTATTATTTGCAATCAAATCAATCGCTTCTGGAAGAATCTTCCATTCCGCTTCTTCCATAACACGCTTTTGCAAGATTTCCGGAGTATCTCCTTCCTTTACATAAACTGCCTTTTGCAAAATAATCGGACCAGTATCCGTTCCCTCATCTACAAAGTGTACCGTTGCTCCTGTTACTTTATTGCCTCTTGCAAGTACCGCTTCATGTACATGCAGTCCATAAAACCCATCTCCACAAAAGGAAGGAATCAAGGATGGATGAATATTTATAATTTTATTGGGATAACTTGCAATTACAATCTCTGGAATAATAACCAGATATCCAGCAAGAACAATCAAGTCCACCTTATATGCCTTTAAAGTATCAAGAAGTGCATGACTAAATGCTTCTCTGGATTCATATTCCTTAGGTGCAATACAAACTCCTTCGATATTATGTTTTGCCGCTCTCTCCAATGCGTATGCATCCTTTTTATTACTAATTACAACCTCAATCTTTGTATTTCCAATCGTTCCATCTTCTATCTTATCTATGATTGCCTGCAAGTTAGTTCCACCACCAGATACTAAAACTGCTATCTTATGCATAAATAAGCCTCCTTTTTCTTCTCTTAACACAGCTAACCCCATAAAGGGTGTTATAAAATTAAGTCTATTTTACAACACCCTCTCAGGTCTACATTATGTCAATACTTCTATCTTATACTAAGGTTACACCTTTTTCGCCAGATTCAATCTCACCTACTACAAATCCTTTTTCACCAGCAGACTGAATCAAAGATAAAGCATTATCTACATCCTCTTTATCTACTGCAATCATCATACCAATACCCATATTGTAAGTATTGTACATTATCTCTTCCGCAATATTTCCATCCGTTCTTAACATTCCAAAAATCGGAGGAATCTCATAACTGTCTTTCTTTACAACAGCACGTACACCATCCACTAACATTCTTGGAATGTTCTCGTAAAATCCTCCACCTGTAATATGGCTGCATGCTTTTACAACTACACCGCCATTTTTTAATTCTTTCAAGGTCTTCACATAAATCTTAGTTGGAGTAAGCAACACTTCTCCTAATGTGCTGCCAAGAGATTCATAATATGTATTTAATGGCTCACTCTTTATATTGAATACTTTTCTCACAAGAGAATATCCATTACTGTGAATTCCAGAAGAAGCAATACCAATTAATACATCTCCTGCCTTCAAGTCTTTTCCAGTAATCAAATCCTTCTGGTCAACTACACCTACTGCAAAGCCTGCTAAATCATATTCATCAATCGGATAGAATCCTGGCATTTCTGCTGTTTCTCCACCTATTAAAGCAGCTCCTGACTGAATACATCCTTCTGCCACACCACTAACAATAGTTGCTATCTTTTCCGGATCATTCTTTCCACAAGCAATATAATCCAAGAAAAACAAAGGTTCTCCGCCTGCACACGCAATATCATTCACACACATAGCTACACAGTCAATACCAATAGTATCATGTTTGTCCAATTCAAAAGCAATCTTTAGTTTTGTACCAACACCATCAGTTCCTGATACTAAAGTCGGATGCTCCATATTCTTAAAGGCATCCATGGAAAATGCTCCTGAAAAACCTCCAAGATTAGTTAAAACTTCTTTTCTCATAGTCTGTTGTACATGTTTCTTCATCAACTCTACCGACTTATATCCGGCTTCAATATCCACGCCTGCTTTCTTGTAATCCATCTTTTTTCCTCCTATATTCCACTCTTCTGCCATATTATTCAAACAGAAGCATTATAATCCTGCATAACCTGAATTTATTACAGTTTCATTATTATTAATATTATCAAATAATACAAAATTAGGCTAAACTGTAACAAATAATTATCAGAATTCTACATTTGCTTCAAATATTCTTCATAGCCAAGCTTTTCAAGTTTTTCTGCTTTTTGGGTTACGGTTTCTTTTAAACTTGCACAATAGTCCTTTACCTTTTTACGAAGTTCCTTATCTCCAATTGATAGCATCTGGGCTGCAAGTATTCCTGCATTTGCTGCTCCATTTATTGCAACAGTTGCTACTGGGATTCCAGATGGCATCTGTACAATGGAATACAAACTATCTGTTCCTCCTAAACTCTTTGTATGTATTGGTACACCAATTACCGGAAGCTTGAATATTGCCGCACACATTCCTGGCAAATGAGCAGCTCCGCCTGCACCTGCAATAATCACTTCAATTCCACGTTCTTCTGCTTTAGAAGCATAATCCACAAATACATCTGGCATTCTGTGTGCTGAGATTACTGTCATCTCATACTCAATACCAAAACTTTCCAACATCTGTGCTGCTTTGCTCATAATCTCTAAATCAGAGTCACTTCCCATTAAAATTCCAACTTTAGCCATAATTTAATCTCCTTTTCTATGAAAGTCCACTATCATCTATCATATCATTTTTCTTCTTTTTTAGCAAGAAAAAGAAGAATCCTCAAACGCCTTATTTAATTCTTCTGTTCCTGAAAGAACAAATCTTCCATTTTTAATAATAGTTATTTCCTCCCCTTTTACAGTATATACTGTAATTTCTCCCAGTTCATCATAAGGGATCGTAATGTCTGTGTGGCAGTTAAAGTATGCTTTTTCTATATCTGTTTTTCTAAGGATGGAACAACTGTTATCCTTTGCTACAATTTCCTTTCCATCCGGATTAAACAGACGATTCTCTTCACTCATGCTATAACAGGTGTCTCCTACTGCAAAATGAGGACCTGTTTTTTCTGCTATAAGGATTGGTAATTTATGGGAAATTCCATATTTTTTCCCCATCATATATGCGGTTGTATTTGTACCAATAGCAAATTCTCCAATCGGAAGGGTACTATGTTGGAACATAAGATTTTCTTTAATAAAATCTTGGTTCTGTTGTTTTATCTCTGGTGTATCCTCTATTCCTTCTTTTGAAAAATTATGGCAATAGTACTTTTTAATTTTTCCTTCCTCAAATTCTAATTCCAGATCTACATATCGCAATCCAGCCAGATAAACCTCACTCACATGAAGATGTCCAAAAGTCCCTTCAAGCTGTGGAGAAGTAAATACTTCACCTACCGGAATATTCACATCTGCCAGACAATTTTCAAAGTTTGTTTCCTTATCTGGATTATTTAATGGAGGAAGCTGCACTGTAATATTGGTTTTATTTTTTCCTGCACCTATTACCTTCACATATTCTCCTTGATCTAACACATCTATAATCTTTTGTTGAATCTTGCAATATTTATCCATGTCCAGTGTATTCACCTTCACTGTTTCCGAAAATATCTCTTCAAAGTTTTTTCCAATTTCTGGTATTGGATAAGCTATTATCGTAAAACTGTATTGGTCACTAGGTATAAATTCATTTTGCAAAAGTCCTGCATCTCTTTGATATTCCAGTTGGATTTTTTGTTGCTTCTTTGATAATCTGCAAGCATACTTTTTGTTCTTGGGCGTAAACTCCTCTTCCCCAAACACTTCAATAACTGCAGGTCCGGAATATTCTGTTGCCATTTGTTCGTATGTTTCATAGCCAAGACGAAGATTGACAAGTTTTCTATCTGCTAATGGCTTATCTAAGTAAAGTGCCTGATCGAAACGGTGATCATAATCATACTGACGGTTTACGCTGGTTCCATAATACCCAATCTTTAAATCCTGCTTTTTATGGATACTGCTTACTGCTGCCCGGTAAATGGTAGGTTCCAGTCCCATACTTTGAAATTGCAGAATTGCTGAACGTACCATTCTCTCAAATCCAAGACAATAACGGATATTCACTGTCTTCTTTTCACTCAAATCAATATTGGCAGCAATAAAGCCTTTCCGATACCCCTCTGTATAGGTAGATGCCATGGTATCAATCTGTTCTTGGGATAATTGATTTAGATAACTGGCTACTCCTATCTCATTTTCCGTGATATATTCTCCATACTGATAAAGGTAACGAAGATCTGTCAAATCACTGTTCATAATAATTTCTGTTGCAAAAGAAAAAGAAGGGTCCAACATTTCCCTGGTACGCTTTGGCATTGTAACATCACAATAATCGCTAATATAGTAATAAATAGCATTATGTACAGCTTCTTTGCTACAGCTTTCCATATCCTCAAAAATATTATAAATTTGGATAAAAAGTTCCATAACTATTGTCATATCAAATAAACGTAATTCATGGGCGTATGCAATGCATCCACGAAGTTCTGTATACAGAAAACATAAATACTGTCCATACTCTTCGCCTAACTGCTTTACTGCATAATCGGGATTTCCATAACTTTTCTCATACCCATCCTGCCCTTGGCTGCATTTTTCTTTTGGTAATAAATCTTCATATAATGCCTTATTTCGTTTTTTACATTGCTCTAGCGAATCCTCTTTCCACTGCTGCCTAGCTACCCATTCAGATGCCTGTCTGACTTTCACTAAAAAATTTGCTGTCTTCTGAAAATATCTTTGAAACTTTTCTGGCATATTTCCTTTTTCTGCTTCTATCTTCTCTATTCTCTCCATTGCCAGTTCATAACGTTCCCGAATTCCTTCATTTTCTGCCTTTATTCTATCTAAATATTTCATTATTGTTATCATTCCTTTCGCTTCGATCAAGGCACAAACAAGACATGAAAAAGCTTGTTGTGTCTCCCCTCCACTTTGTTTATAATAGTCTTAGGAATAGCAATACACTACAGAGCACGGAAGGAGGAGTGGCGAATTTATTTCGACCCCGTATTATTATATGTGCCGTCATCCTTTCAAGCACAAACAAGTGGGACTTTGAGCCCGGACTCTTATCATTGGTAATAAACCATGTTTATTCAGTCGCAGGATGACAGTCAATGTTGCTATTCCTTTTTATTTTTAAGGTGGTGATACTTATGATGAAGTTAAAATACTCCATCTGCTGTGGACTTGATGTCCACAAAAACATTATCGTTGCAACCATCGTAACTACCAACAAAGAAGGATTATCCGAGTATAATCAAAAATCCTTTTCCACCATCAACTCTGATATTCAAAAGTTTCACGACTGGCTTATCGAGAATAATTGCTATCATGTCTGTATGGAATCCACTGGCAAGTATTGGATTCCTATTTTTAATTATCTCGAAAACGACATCAATGTGTGCCTTACACATCCTAAATATGTCAAAGCCATCAAAGGCAAGAAAACCGACAAAAAGGATTCCAAATGGATTGCTGACCTCTACAAATTTGACCTGGTCAGATGCTCCTTTATCCCTCCAAAAGATTTCCAGCAGCTACGTGAGATTGCGAGGTACCGTTTCAAGCTGGTCTGCATGAAATCTTCTGAGAAAAACCGTATCCAGAACTGCATGACTGTTTCCAATGTTGGAATCGCCAGCGTGCTGTCTGACCCTTTTGGAAAAACAGCAACTGAAATCTTGTCTTATCTGCTGGCCCATACTGCTGATTCCATTGACGAAAAGGCTGTCCGGAAACTTATTAAAAAGGGAGCCAGAGCCAAATCGGACGAAATCATTGAAGCTGTTAAAGGCTATAACATTGAAACAGACCAGGCTAAAAAGCTGGAACTCGCCCGTGGACATCTGGACTATCTTGACAATATGATTACCCAGACCGAGGTTGAACTTTATGTCCGGATAAAACCTTATTATGAGTTTGTCAAGTTCGTAGCGACTATGCCCGGCATGACAGAGTTAAGCTCTACAATCATTCTTGCTGAAACAAGTATTAACATGGACATCTTTGATGATGCTAAACACCTTTGCTCCTGGTGCGGGCTTTCTCCTGCCAACAATGAATCTGCTGGCAAGAAGAAATCTGTCCGGATTGCAAAAGCAGGTGCCTATCTGAAACCTATGATGGTACAATGTGCCCTTGCCGCTGTTAAGAGCAAAAAACAGCCTTATTTTGCAATCAAGTATGGGCGGATCAAAAAGCGTCGTGGTCACAAGAAAGCCATCATTGCCATTGCAAGAATGATGATGGTCTGCATTTATCACATGATTTCTGAAAAGAAAGCTTTTAGCCCGACTGATTATGAGGAATTGATGGAGCCCCATAATCATACAGAACGTGTTGTCTTAAACGAAACTAACGCTATAGCATTTCTTGAAGCCCAAGGTTATGATATATCGAATTTAGTTAAATGCAACGATATTTAAATCTCAAATAATCGAACATGTATTCTGAAAGGGGCTATTTTAAGACCCTTTATTTAAGTACGTCTCAAAATCCACTTTATTTTTCACTCTTTAACCTCTTTTTTCCTTCATTCTCGTTACAGTTCACACCTATGGTGCAAACTGTAACAGAATCCAGCCTATTTATAATCCGCCTTCGGCAAAAGGCTGGATTCTTCTCTACCACTACTTGTTCTTATGTACTTTGCAGCAAGTGCAAAGTACTACCTGTGAACAGTAACTCATTCTCTTCCTTTTTTCATACATCCGTTTGTCTGCAAGCTGTTAAATTCGCTCAATATTTCTCCCCTCTATTTCTCTATTATCTTTTCCTATTAACCAATATACTTACCACTCCATAGATAAGCCATATCATCGTAACTGTTCAGAACCATGAACAGTTACTTTTGTTTTTCCCTTTGTTCATTTCCTTTATACTGCCTCCCCAACATCACTCATTTCGAATATTTCCATTCTTGATGTTTGGTTCAATATAATTTTCTCTTGCATATTCCCATAGCGTATTAGATCCCTCTTTTGTTGACCGGTTTCTTTCAAGTATTTGTGAAAGCTTTACTTCATGTTCCTTCCATGCTTTACCATCAGAAGCGGCATTTAACATAATTGGCTGCATACAATCTAAGGTTCTTGCAAATTTTGCTTCGGCTGTCTCCTGCTTTTCAAATTCTTCCCAAAGTTCTCTTAAATACGCTGTCTGGTCTGCTGGCAACAAGCCAAACAATCTGTCTGCTGCTTTTTCTTCCCTTGCCCGTTTTGTTGCATTTCCTGCTATATCATAGGCATATGTATCACCTGCATCAATTTCCACAATATCATGTATCAACACCATGGACATAACTTTTAAAACATCTACTTTCTGGCTGGCATATTCACTAAGCAAAATTGCCATCATTGCCAGATGCCAGGAATGTTCTGCATCATTTTCCTTTCTACTGCCATCTGTAATATAACTTTGTCTGCCAATGTTTTTTAACTTATCTACTTCCTGTATAAATGCCATCTGCTGTCTAAGCCGTTCCATATAAATTGCCTCCTCACTCTTTGATTATAACTATTTCCGATTATGCTCTTCCCATAACACTTTATCCTCTTTTGCTACCCGCTCAAACACTTTATAAATCTCTGGATAATCCTTTTTTAGGCGAACTGGTTTCATATCTTTATCTACAAAACAATGTCCAGTAGTACCAGTTACCAGCAGTTCTTTGGTATCTTTATGACGAATTTCATAACACACTTCAAACTTTACTTGAGTAAACTTTGTCATCCACTCGGTAATCTCCACAATATCTCCATATCGTGCAGGTTTTCTATATTGTACATCCACAGACAATACAGGCACTAAAATCCCTGCATCCTCTATTTTATAGAAAGGCAATCCATTCTGCTCCATATAATAAAGCCTCGCTTCTTCAAACCAACGAATATAATTGGAATGATGAATAATTGCCATCTTATCCGTTTCATAATAATTTGCTAATCTTTGAAATGGTTGCACCATTAGTTTTCATCCTTTCTTTTTTGTCACTGTTTAGAATCATAAACTGTTACCATTTTCTTACACTAATAACAATAACATATTTTAAATTCTTTGTCACTTTTTCCTTTTGGGATTTTTATTAACAAAAAAGATGCTACATAGCTTTTTAGCTTATGTAACACCTTCGTATCTGTTTAAAAACAATTACTTTATCCTCAATTATTCATGTCCTATATTGCAAACCGCTGCTATTGTAGCTAAGAGCCGCTTGGAAGCGTACCTATCTGTGATCATCGTCAACTGACCTATTAAACATGAATAATTTCGGTTTATTTTTATTCCTCTTCCTTTGCATTGATGTAATTCATCAATCCACCAGATTTAATAATATTTTGCATAAATGGTGGGAAAGCCTGCCCTTGGAACTGTGTTCCTTTTGTTTTATTATATATCATTCCAGAGTCAAAATCTACTTCTACATTATCTCCTGCCTCAATTCCCTTGGCAGCTTCTGGACACTCAATAATTGGCAATCCAATATTAATTGCATTACGATAGAAAATTCTTGCAAAAGTCTCTGCAATCACACAGCTCACCCCTGCACATTTAATGGCTAATGGTGCATGTTCTCTGGAAGAACCACAACCAAAATTCTTATTTGCTACAATAATGTCACCCTTTTGCACTTTCTTTGCAAAATCTTTATCAATGTCTTCCATACAGTACTTTGCTAATTCATTTCCATCAGATGAATTCAAGTATCTTGCCGGAATGATTACATCTGTATCTACATTATCTCCGTATTTGAATACTGTACCATTTGCTTTCATTAACTATATCCTCCGTTCTCTATTTTATAATCCAAGATCACTTGGCTGGCTAAGTTTTCCGGTTATGGCACTTGCTGCTGCTACTGCAGGGCTTGCAAGATAAATCTCTGAATCAATGTGTCCCATACGTCCCACAAAGTTACGGTTCGTTGTTGAAACTGCTCTTTCTCCAGATGCCAGGATTCCCATGTGTCCGCCAAGACAAGGTCCACAAGTCGGAGTACTTACAATGGCTCCTGCGTGAATAAAAGTATGTACTAACCCTTCATCCACTGCCTGTAAGTAAATCTTCTGAGTTGCTGGAATAACAATACAACGCATTCCTTTTGCCACATGTTTTCCTTCCAATACCTTAGCAGCTATACGAAGATCTTCAATACGGCCATTGGTACAAGAACCTATTACTACCTGATCAATCTTAATATCCCCAGATTCTGCTACCGTCTTTGTATTTTCTGGCAAGTGTGGAAATGCTACTGTTGGTTCCAGAGCAGACAAATCAATAGTATACGTCTCATCATATACAGCATCTTCATCAGCCTCATACTTGGTGTAACTCTTAGTAGAATGCTCCTTCATATACTCTTCCGTCAATTCATCTACAGGGAAAATTCCATTCTTTGCACCTGCTTCAATTGCCATATTTGCAATCGTAAAACGGTCATCCATTGATAAATTCTTAATTCCATCCCCTACAAATTCCATAGAACGGTACAATGCACCATCTACACCAATCATTCCAATGATATGCAAAATCACATCTTTTCCACTTACCCATTCCTTTGGTTTACCTGTAAGAACAAATTTGATTGCAGAAGGCACTTTAAACCAAGCCTTGCCAGTAATCATTCCTGCACCCATATCAGTACTTCCTACACCTGTAGAAAATGCTCCCAATGCACCATAAGTACAAGTATGTGAATCTGCTCCAATACAAGTTTCCCCTGCTACAATCAATCCTTTTTCTGGAAGAAGTGCATGTTCAATTCCCACTTCACCTAACTCGAAGTAATTAGTAATACCTTGAGCGTATGCATATTCACGCACACATTTACAATGCTCTGCTGACTTAATATCTTTATTTGGTGTAAAGTGGTCAGGTACTAATGCAATCTTGTCTTTATCAAAAACGGTCTTCTTATTTAGCTTCTCTACTTCATGAATAGCGACCGGTCCCGTAATATCATTTGCCAATACCAAATCTAAATCTGCCTCAATTAACTGTCCAGCTTCTACTTTTTCTAATCCGGCATGTGCAGCCAAAATCTTCTGTGTCATAGTCATTCCCATAACAAAATTCCTCCTTATGCAATCTGTGGATTACTTCAAATCTGTGAATATTTTAACATAGTTTGGTTTATAAGTAAATTGATAATTCTTAAGAACCTGTTTCTATCTGGATTCTTGGCTGTTCTACGTTTTGGCACATAGCTTGACAGCAAGTGTCAAGCTTGTGAGTGAACAGTAACGATTTACTTTCTTCCAGTAGATCCAAAACCGTTCTCTCCACGCACAGTTTCTTCTAATTCTTCTACTTCCACAAATTGTGCAGCTAAAAATGGAGTAATAACCATTTGAGCCACACGTTCACCAGGTTCTACAATTGCATCCTGCTGACTATGATTATGCAGAGGAACCATAATTTCGCCCCGGTAATCTGCATCCACTACTCCTACTTTATTTGCTGGTGCCAACCCTTTTTTGGTAGCAAGCCCGCTTCTTGCATATATAAGTCCTGCAAAACCTTCTGGTATTTCCATCGCAATTCCTGTCTTAATCAAATAGGTCTCTCCAGGCTTTATGGTTACTGTCTCTTCCAGACATGCATACAAGTCTGCCCCCGCAGCAAATTTACTGCCATAAGTAGGAATCACTGCATTTTCCTTTAGTTTTATAATATTGATTTCCATGCTTTTCATAATATTTCCTTTCTGCTACTTTATCTGATGTATGGTTATACATTCATCATTTTCAATGTCACTAAAATAATATATAGTATACCACTTTTTATCACAAAAACAAAGTACTATGCAGAAAATGCCCATAAATTCTTAATCTGCTCCCTTAATTTGTCATAATCCCAAATCTCCTTGCTACGATAGGTACTGTTTGGGTCGTTTACTTTAATCTTTCCATCTTCTACACCCACTAACAGAATAAAATGTCCTGATGTCGTAAAATCCCCAGCACGGACACTACAGATTACCGGATGTCCTTGCTCTAACTCCTTAAATATGATATCTTTATCTAAGGAAATTTCTCTTCCACTAATTCCATATTCCAGACATCCATTGGTCATAAGACTCCATGATGTTCCGGTTCCCTCTATATAATAGCCATTCTTCCAAGCAAAATTTGCAACTTGGGCAGGAGTGGCATTTTTATTCCCAGTCAAACCTACAATTACCATAGAAAGACAAGTAGGTGCACAGCCAGACATTCCAATATTACTATTTCCGTATGAAGCGTACCCCCATCTTTTATCCCACTGTAAAAATAATGGAAATCTTTCTTCTAATTCACTCCTTGCAATCTCTCCACTTGCCTTTTTTTCTGAATCAAAATATCCCTTTACAAAATCAATCATTTCAGGATTGTTACATAATGCTGCCAACATATCTTTAGGGTAATTATCCCTCATTTCATAGACTTCTGAGAATTCATCATATTCTCCTGCCAATTCTTTCAATTTTTCCTCTATTTCATTCTCTTCTAAAACCTTTGGTGCTTCTATTATATAATCCTTTTTCTCTTCTGAAAAAACATCTGCTATCTCTGCAAGTATATTCTCTCCCATATCCTTATTCATCTGTTTCCATAATCCCAAACCTACAACTGCACACAGAGATAATATACACATTCCTTTTATCTTTCTTGCTCTTCTTCTTTTTCTTCTCTTTTGATTTTTCATTCTTTTCACTCCTTTTAACCAAAAAACTTCCATTTACATAGCTTGTTCCTGTTTCCACTAAATGCACCTTTTGATTGGTTATCTCTATCATAACAAAACAAAAGAATTTATATTTTCGTTTTCTCTGCAAAAAATCTGATTCTTTTCTTGTAAAAATCTTACGATTTTATGATTTTTCTCAAGATTACTGTAGTTGTGCCAATTTTGCAAAAAAAATGATGCTGTAAGTAATTAGAAAAATTCTAACAGCTCTTACAGCATCATTTTTATTCTCCTGGCAGATTTACCCGAAAAGTAATACTTTCATCCCTACTTTCTGCTGTAATACTCCCCTGATGAAGTTCCACAATTTCTTTTGCGATAGCAAGTCCAAGTCCTGCCCCGCCAGTGTTTGTAGCACGGGAAGAATCCAGCCTGTAAAACTGCTCAAATATATGAACCAATTTTTCTTTTGCAATATTTTTTCCTTTGTTTGATACTAATAAAGAAATTTCTTTCCCTCTCTGGGTTAAGGATAAATGAATTGCCGTTTCTGGATAACTGTAATTGATAGCATTACGAACCAAATTATCCACTACACGTTCCATTTTATCCGCATCTCCTAAAAAGAAAATATCTTTTTCCACATGCATATCCCATGTAAGTTTTTTCTCATCCATAATAGGAAGAAATTCACTGGCAATCTGTTCCAGCATCCGGCTTAGATGAATTGCTTCTTTGTCTAATGTCATAGTGGTTAAATTAAAACGGGTAATGTCAAAAAACTCATTAATGAGATCTTCCAACCGCTCTGCCTTTGACAAAGCAATTCCTGTATATTTTTTCCGAAGCTTGTCAGACAATTCTTCTTCTTCCACCAACAAGTTCAAATAACCAATTACGCTGGTTAATGGTGTTTTCAAATCATGTGCTAAATACACAATCAAATCATTTTTTCTTTGCTCAGCTTCCTTGGCAAGTTGTATATTCCTGTTATTCCTCTCACGTATTGCATTCATATCATCCTGTACATCTTTTAAAACATCCGGGAGAATAATAACATTTTCTGGTTCCTTTGTCATTTTTCCTGAAGCATACAACACCTTGTCTAAGTATCCCAAGACCTGAAAAATATAAAAACACCCTAGAATAATTCCACCTATCAGACAAACTAACACTACTACAATCACAGAATTTTCATCAATATAATGCAAGAAGGGATATAAGAAATCCGTCTTGTACCATATTTTTCGGGACAAAATCACTTTACCAAACAAAAATACAAAAAAAGCAACAATAATATATACTAACAAAATCAATCCAAAACGTTTTAACAATTTTATAGAAATCCGGTTTTGATATTGTCCAGATTCTTTCCATGGCTTATTCTCATTCAATCGTATAACCTACCCCCCAGACAGTCTTAATAATTTTTGGTTTTCTTGCAGGTTCCTTTAATTTTTCACGAAGTCTGGCAATATGTGCCATAACTGTATTATTATTATCCAGAAATTTTTCACCCCAAACCACTTCAAACAATTCTTCTGAAGATACGACTTCTCCCTTACGGGAAGCCAAATACCATAAAATATCGAATTCTGTAGGTGTAAGTGCAATTTCTTTTCCGTTTAATGTACATTTATGATGCCTATTAGAAATATGCAATGCCTTTATATCTATCTCGTCCAATTCTCTCTTTTTTTGTTCTGCTTGATTGTATTGAAGATATCTTCGAATCTGGGATTTTACTCTGGTTACCACTTCAATAGGCTGAAATGGTTTTGTAATATAATCATCTGCCCCCATGGTAAAACCTGTAATTTTGTCAATTTCCTCCACTTTTGCTGTCAACATAATAATGGGAAAATAATGAGATTCCCGTATTTTTTTACAAAGAGAAAAACCATCCATATCTGGTAACATAACATCTAAAATTGCCAGACTAATCTCCTGTTCTTGAACACAGTCAAAAGCATTTTGTCCATTATAAAATTTAAAAACCTGATAACCTTCATTTTTAAGATATACTTCCAATAAATCCGCAATCTCCTGTTCATCATCTACAATCAATATGGTTTCTTTCATATAATTAGTACCTCAAACTTCCTTCTCTACTTAATCCTAGACTATTTCTGTTTAAATTCTCAATTATAACTGTTCAGAACCTTAAATAGTTACTCTCAATTATTCAATTCATGCAATATGATCTTTTTTTGTTTCAAAGAATCTTGTATCTTGATAATCCGTTGGTTAGACGATCCCCGAAAGTTCAAATGCAAACTATGTAATTGTTCTATATATTTTCCATCCACTAATACATCCAGATATGAAAAAAGTTCTCTGGTAATGGAGCCTTCTTCCCACATGTGTCCAAGTACATCGCCATCAAATGTAAATCCAGTGTAACACCAAATTGTCTTTTGAGGATACCATTCTTTTACTTTTTTCACTACTGGAAGAAGTCCCTGCTGATTTGATAACTCCAACGGTTCACCACCCAGCAAAGACAATCCTTTTATATAATCTGGCTTTAAATATCCTATTAACTGCTCCAAGGTTTTTTCTGTAAATACTTTTCCATAATTAAAATCCCAGGCTTCCTTGTTAAAACAATTCCGACAACGATGGTTGCATCCACTAACAAACAAAGAAACACGCACTCCTGGTCCATTTGCTACATCTACCGGCTTTATGTCTGCAAAATTCATATTTATTCCTCCTGCGTACTACTACAAAATTCATTTTAAAATATTACAGCATATTTTGAAGAACCTGTATACCTTTCTGCAACTGATTATCTTCATCCATGGAATAAAATCCCTTCTGTTGTAACTTTTCATCCAATTCTACTTCTATATCTGGTTCTAAACCTGTTTTATGAATATTTCGTCCGTTCGGTGTGTAATATTTTGCTGTGGTTAGCTTAATGGCAGAATCATCAAAAAGTCCCATAACTGTTTGAACAATGCCTTTCCCAAATGTAGTGGTTCCCACAAGCTTTCCTAATTTATAATCTTGTACAGCACCAGCAAAAACCTCTGATGCACTTGCCGTATTTTCGTTTACCAATACAACAAGAGGCTTATCAAAAGTCTTCTCATCTTTGGAAAAATATATTGTCCCCTTTCCGTTTTTATCTTTTACAGAAACAATCTCTTTCTTCTCTGGCAGTATACGGCTCATCATATCTACAACAGAATCTAAGAGTCCTCCTCCATTATCTCTCAAATCAATAATAAGACCTTTCATATTCTTTTTTTCCAGTTTATCCAAGGCTTCGGAAAATTGTTTTGCTGTAGTTTCTTTAAAACCAGATACTTGTATATATCCAACATTGTCCTTTAACATCTGATACTCTACAGAAGGTACTTCCACATTTCTTCTTTCCATCGTAAAAGTTTGACGTGTCTTTGACTTAGCAATATAAAATTCAATTTCTACTGTAGTACCTTCCTTACCTTTCATTCGTTCCACCACATCTGTCAATTCTTCCTTTTTCACGCTTTTTCCATTCACCTTTGTAATACTATCTCCTGCAACAATTCCTGCTTCCTTTGCCGCTCCACCTTCATAAGCTTCTACAATATATACTTTTCCCGTCTTACTATCCTGAGCCACAAGAGCACCTATACCACAATAACTACCGCTATTGCTTTCATTAAGTTCAGCATACTCTTCTTGTGTATAGTATCTGGAGTATGGATCCTCCAGACTCTCCAACATCCCCTTATACATACCAGCCAGAATTGTTTCATCTTCTACATTTTCCATAAACTCCTGACTAATTTTTTCATGGATAATTGCAAGCTTATTTAGATTCTGATAAGAGTTCTTCCCTAATGCCTCCACTTGCCTTCCTGTTATAATTCCAATTCCTCCAAAAAAAAATTTTCCAACGCCATAGAAAACAAGAAGCAAAACAAGACACCCTAGTATTCCGGCTAAAACTCCCTGCAGAAAACTCTTTTTGTTTGATTCCTTCATATAATAAGCTCCTTTACTTTATTCAAATACGCTCCTGTCATTTTAATGTCGGATAGGAAACAGCTTTTAGTGAGATAAATATGGTACTGGATCAACATAATTGCCGTTTACAATTACACCAAAATGTAAGTGTGGTCCTGTAGAATATCCCGTAGAACCTACTTCTGCTATCTTTTGTCCCTGTACAACTGTGTCCCCTACTTTTACTATTCTCTTTGATGCATGCATATAAACTGTATTCAATCCATTACCATGATTAATCATAATATAATTTCCAGCAGAAGGAGAATATGTTGAAGTTACCACCGTTCCACCTTTTGCAGCAAGGATAGAAGTTCCCATTGGTGCAGCAATATCTAACCCCTTATGATATGTACTGGCACCTGCGGTTGGTGCTTTTCTTTTTCCAAAAGGAGAACTAATTCTTCCCTTTATGGACAATGGCCAGCAAAATCCCGAACCAGAAATTTCACTTGGAGTTGCCATATCCAAATCACTATTCCTTGCCTGTTCCAACAAAAGAGCTTCTATTTCAGCCTCTTTCTTTTGAATCTCTTCCTCAAATGCTTTTATTTCTTCCGAAGTCGCTGAAATAGACTCATTAAATTTATTAATTTCATCTTCTTTTTTCTTAATAATCTTTTTTAGTGTATCTTGTTCTAGTTCTACTTCCTCTTGAAGAGTTTCATACTGACTTTTTTTTTCAGAAACTGCATTTTTCTTTTCTAATACTTCTAATCTTGTTTCTTTGTAGCTTTCCAGCATCTTATTATCGTATGCTGTAATTTTATTTACATATTCCATACGATTTAAAACGTCACTAATACTATTTCCACTAAAAATCAGGTCAAGATATCCATTTGAACTGTTTTCATACATGTATTTTATGCGCTTTTTCATGGTTTCATACTGACTTACCTCTTGTTCCTCAGCAGTTACTAACTCTGCAGAAACTATCTCCAATTCTTCGGTAACCACTTCTAAATTTCTATTAACCTCTTTAAGTTTTTCATCTACCTTATCCATCTTCTTATCCATTTTTTCAATGCTTTCCATTACATTGGTTTTTTCAAGCTCTAAGTTGGCAAGTTCTTCTTGCACTTCGTCACGCCGATCCTCCAGCTTTCTTTTTTCTTTTTCTGCCTCTCCAAGCTCATCTGCATGGGAAGCCGTTCCAATTAATCCTACACCCAGCATTCCAATCAAACATCCGGTAACAATTCTTCTCCATCTGTTTTTTTTCATCTTTACATCCTCCTACACACGCAAATGTTTCTTCACTGTTATACAACTACCTAACAAACCAATTCCTACACCAATTCCAAAACAGATCGGAAGCAGAATAGAAAATTCTGATTTTAAATCTAAAAATACAAGCCATCGGGAAAGCTGTGCAAAATGTTCTGACATCCACTCAATAACATATTTATACACGAAAGTTAAAATTCCCATAGGAATGGCAGCACCTATCAATCCAATAAGAATACCTTCTACAATAAAGGGACCCTGCACAAAAAAGTCTGTTGCACCTATCAACCGCATTATAGCAATTTCCTCTTTTCTTACAGAAATACCTAATGTAATTGTGGTACTAATCAGGAATACAGATACACATACTAAAATGACAATAACAAAAAAAGATACTGCACTAACCAATCCATTAAAAATTGTCAATGTACGAGCTGTTTTACTAGAGCTGTTTACCTTTCGGATTCCCTCCATATTCTCAAGCTCTTTGACTAACTCTTTTTGATTAGATACATCATTTACATATATCTCATAAGATGCAGAATCTTTTAATGGATTCTCTGTACTAAAAGTATCTACCAATTCCTCTTGTTCTTCAAAAATATCACTCTTAAACCGATTCCAAGCATCTTCAGCAGAAACATATACAACATTTGTCACATTACTTTTTGATTTAATTTCTTGTGCAATCTCAGAAATTCTGCTATCTGTAATGCCTTCATCAAAAAAAGCAGTAATAGCTACAGAGCCTTCAATATTCTTAATCATATATTGCACATTACTTACTAAAAAGAAAAATATCCCAAACAGAAACAAACATGCTGTAATGGTAAATATAGATGTAATAGAAAACATCCGGTTTCTTTTTATATTCTTAAATCCTTGTACAATACTATAAAAAAATGTATTTATTCTTTCCATAACTTATTAAACAATCCCTTCCCTGTTACTCTTCTTTTATTCATCTCTTCCCTGTTTCATAGCCTCAGCTAATGTATGATATCTGTTAGTTGTCTGCATAGATTCTTCGTAAACAAACGTTTCTGGTTTGCTATAACTTGGTTCTTCTTGTTGATAATCTGTATTTTCAGATGTATTAACAACACTTTCTGTTCTTGATTCATACATATTATTATCATCAGAATTTATTGTAACTTCTTCCCTCTTTGCTGCTTCTATCAATTCCTCCTGTATTTTCTGGCTGACCTCTCCATAGTTTGGAGCATATTGTCTCTTATAACTTCCAGCTTCATCATCTCTGACTACAACTCCTTTATCCAGAGTAATCACCCGTTTTTGCATACTCCCCACTATTTCTTGGTTATGTGTAACCACAATGACAGTAGTCCCTTGTGCATTAATTGCCTCCAACAAATGCATAATTTCTTCCGAATTCTTCGGATCCAAATTACCAGTAGGTTCATCTGCAATCAACATAGAAGGCTGATTAACTAAAGCCCTTGCTAAGGCTACTCTTTGTTGTTCACCACCTGATAACTCTTTAGGAATGGCTTTCTCCTTGTCGCTTAATCCTACCAAAGATAAAATACGATGTACATTTTTCCCAATCAAACGGCTTTGAATCCCAATCACCTTTTGGGCAAATGCTACATTCTCATAAACATTACGATCCTTTAGCAAGCGAAAGTCCTGAAAAACACAACCTATTCTTCTTCGGTGTGCTGCTACCTGTTTATGCTTTAAGTGGGTAATATCTTTTCCATTTACCATAAGCTTTCCACCAGTTGGTGATACCTCTCTTAACAACAGTTTCACAAAAGTGGATTTTCCTGAACCACTCTCTCCTACAATAAATACAAACTCACCTTTTGCAATCTTTACATTAACTCCCTTTAGTGCCTGAGTTCCTGTAGGATATGTCATTGCCACATTATCCATAGAAACTATGGTTGCTCCCTTTTCTTCCACTTTACCCGCCTCCATTATTTTCCATTATTCTAATAGGCGTGTCCAACACCATATACTCTTGATGCAGACACGCCCTACATTTTAATACTCCAAAGATTCAATATATTTCATATATTTTACTACCATTAAGGCAATCTTAAAGGTAATAGCATCCTCAAATACACGCAAATCTAAATTGGTACTCTTTTGCAACTTATCCAAACGATAGACTAATGTATTTCTATGGATATAAAGCTGTCTGGATGTCTCAGAAACATTCAAACTATTCTCAAAAAATTTATTGATAGTAGTCAATGTTTCTTCATCAAAATCATCTGGTGACTTTCCATCAAAAATTTCCTTAATGAACATCTTACAAAGCGGCATAGGAAGCTGGTAAATCAAACGCCCAATTCCCAAATTGCCATAAGCCACAATATCACGTTCCCCATAAAAAATCTTTCCTACATCTAATGCCATTTTGGCTTCTTTATAGGATCGGGATACATCCTTAATCTCAGAAACTATAGTTCCATAAGCAATCTGCACTTTTTCCATGGCTTCTGTATTAAGCATATCCAAGATCATTTTTGCAGTTTCGTCCATATCTTCATAAGATTCATTCTCTTTGAGTTCTTTTACAAGAATGATATTCTTTTCGTCTACTGCTGTTATAAAATCCTGTGTCTTACTTGTAAACAATCCACGAACGGTTTCTAACGCATTGCTATCTTTCTCTACTTTAGTTTCAATTAAAAATACCACACGTCTCACATCAGTTTCGATATGTAGTTTTTTGGCTCTATTATAAATATCTACTAATAACAAATTATCTAACAATAAGTTCTTAATAAAATTGTCTTTATCATATCTTTCTTTATAAGCAACCAGAAGATTTTGAATCTGGAAAGATGCGATCTTTCCAATCATGTATACATCATCGCTATCCCCCTTCACCAAAATTACATATTCCAATTGATTCTCATCAAATACCTTAAAAAACTGATATCCCTGCAATACCTGGCTGTCTGCAGGTGATTCTACGAAAGTTAAAACCGCTTCTTCATATTCTTCTGCATCCCCTATGGTAGATGCCAAAGGTTTTCCTTCCGTATCCATAATACAAATCTCTACCCTTGTTATTCCCTTCAGTCCCTCAATTGTACTCTGAAGTATCTGGTTCGAAATCATTTAATCACTCCTTTGTCAAATTAATATATGGTATAGAAAGTCACATCTAATTCGTAACAGTTCAGCCAGGGGCTGACCTGTTACGGAATTGGGCAAGCTCCGCATTATAAATTGCCCAATTCC
>CAMWUK010000024.1 GCA_947177415.1 uncultured Clostridiaceae bacterium | reverse complement strand
ACCATTAAAGCCGAAATAGATAGACTGAAGAAGAGATGCCAATCAAGAGAAAATCAGGTCGAAAGGCTTAAAAATTACCTTAAAGATAACATGATGTTTTGTGGTAAACACAAAATCTCTAGCCCTACACATACTATCTCTATCAGAAACAATTACAGAACCGATGTTTCCGATGAGTTTATAGACTGGGCGATAGAACATGATAAAAATAACCTGTTAATTACTAAAACTACCTGTTCCCCTGATAAAAAACTAATCAAAGAAGAAATTGAAAGCGGTAACCTTGATTGTCCGTACGTGAAAATCACTGAAAGCCAAAGTGTGGTGATTAAATAGTGTTTAAATACCTTAATCTTAATCCTAAAAAGCGAATTGTCTCTGATTGTACTGTTAGAGCGTTCGCTCTTGCCCATAATATCTCGTGGTATAAAGCGTATGATATTTTATCTGAATATGCTCGTGAAAGATGTATTGTAATTGATGATACATCTTTTATTGATGACTTTTTATCCGAAAACTATGACTATATCTGCTATAAATGCAAAGGTAAAAGAATAACTGTGCAAGAAATATCTGAATTGTATCCTCGTGGTACGTATCTTATCACCATGAGTGGACATATCACCTGCATGATTGATGGTGTTGTGTATGATATTTGGGATTGTACGGATAAATATGCTTGGCGAGTTTGGCAAATCAAATAAACACACCCTGACTTATTCAATCAGGGTGGCGAAAAAAGAAGTTAAGATTCGCGATTGATTCACATCAACCAAATATATATTCTCACCCTAAATTTTAATTGTCAAGAGGTTATTCAGATGAAATATCATAATAAATTAACTGAAATAGATGGAATTAAATTCCATAGCCGAAAAGAGGCTGAAAGATATACTATCCTGAAACTTATGGAAAAATCAGGCGGTATATCTAACTTAGAATTACAGAAAAAATATGTGCTTATACCTACTATCCCTGCTGCCCCCGGTGTTTGTAGTGCCCAGCGGTCATGCTGTTATATTGCCGACTTCGTATATACCGACAATAAAACAGGTCGTACAGTCGTTGAAGATGTTAAAGGTATGCGTACTGAAGTGTATAAGATTAAGAAAAAACTTATGAGATACATACACGGAATAATTATTCAAGAGGTCTGATATTTATATGACACATATTAAATGCGAACCATTAGTCTGAAATCTTAACTGCTTTTAATATAGAATTTGATTTGCAACCGACATACCCATCATCCTCATATACATCACAAATCTGTACTGCTTTTAATGCTTGAAATGCTTTTATCAATTCTTCCTCGTCTTCTCTTAAACATTTGTATTCTTCTGTCTTATATTCACTACCTGTCGGTACAGATATTGATGAGTATTTTTCATCACCTAAATTTATTCTCCAAAGTGTTGCATTACATAATAATTTAACATCTTTTACCTTTTCCATAATAGGTTCTCTGTCACTACTCGCAGATGTTTCTTTACAACATTCACAGCATGGGAGCTTCCCATCTTGTTCTTGACAATATGCCGCTGGATATGGTAACAACTCTGGAATTACCTTGCTTTTGTCTGCATCTCCATTTTTGAACTCTTCTCTATATGTGCCCATAAATCCTCCTCTGTTCTTAAATAATTGCTGATATAGCTATCAATTATACTCCGCTTCGTCCCCTCACTGCAAGTTTCGTCTATCTCTAATGGGATATCTAACTCACATGGTATCTCATCTCTGATTAGGGTTATCCTCATGTTATACCACCTCTTGATTATTCATAGTCAATATTTAAAAATTCTAAAACTTCCTTAATCCCCAGCTTTTCCATACAGTATTTATACAGTTGTGGGTGGCTTTCTTTCATTCGTTGAAATCTGTTAGGTGTTTTTTCAAGTTGCACACCAAACATACAAAACATACAGCCTGTTCTATTCACACCTGTTAAGCGGTATTCATCATTAAAATTCTTATCTATCTCTCCATATATTTTACAATAAGGTATTTTATATTCATATAAATATTTTAAAACATCTTGTTCTGTCCAAAATGACATTGGATTTGATATTGGAGACTTCATATTAAAACCATTACATCCATGTTGTAGCCATTGTGATTTTCTCCTCATGCTTTCACAAGCCATAGTAGCTGTTATTGGTTTTCGATTTGTTTCCTTACCATATTTCTTAGCAGGATTTTTCTTTAAAAACTTACAACATTCATGACTAATTTTAAATGGTGCATCTAATAAAAATTTCCATTTTGGGCAATTATATATAGCTGGTTTGCCTGTTTCTTTACTCATTAATGTCCCATTAAGCTTGTCTAGTGCGTATTTGTATTTTTTACCACCCGATTCAATCGAACGTCTGGCATATAATATTGTTTCTGCTATTTCTTTGCTTATAATTGGATATCCACATTCATCTATAACTTGTTTAAAAGACTTTTCAGGTCTGATAATAGTTACATTATTCTGACTTCTTACAAACTCCTGTATCTCGGGATACTCTAACCCTGTATTAAAAAATACACTCGGAACATCATATACTCCGCTCGTGTTTTCAATTATGTGTTTCAGTACTGTGCTGTCTTTCCCTCCACTAAAAGAAAGATATACTTCACCATCCCAGTGGTTATACCATTCTTCTACCCTCTTTTGTGTTAGCACAACTTTTGCTTCTAATGGTAATGATTGTTTCTGCTTTAGTGCCTCTATAGTAAATTCGGTGTTGTCTCCCATGCTTATCTCCCTATCCCCCTATTTTGCTCTTATTTTGATTTTAAGAGCGTTTTTTATTTGAATGACAAATTATACTCCCGAAGTATAAACTCGTCTATTTGCCCCCTTAAAAACGATTTAAAGAGTATATGCAGGCTCTTCTTTAACTTTGCCCATGTTTTTCAATCCCCAGTTTATCTCATCAAGTATATTATAGTTTTCATATTCGCTTACGTTGTATGATGGTTTCTCTTCCTGATAATGCTGTTGTTTTATCGGGTAGACGGTGTAGTAATCACCAGCGATAGAATTATCTAACATTGTTAGCTTGGTTTGGTAGTCTCCCTTTGAGAGTACTTCCAACTGTTCCAGCAGGTGACTTACTGCATCCATGTCAACAGACTTATTTCTTCTAAGTCTTGTCCTTAATACAGCTAACACCTTATCAGCTATTATTTTATCTTCTACTGATTGGTTAATGTAGTCAACTACATCATCACTAATAGTTCTTTCCTTATCAGGGGAAAGTCTCTGACTTTCTTTTTTATATTTTTCTTTAAAAGAATTAGTAATAGAAGAATTATTGATAGAAGAATTTTTCGTTCCGGGTTTTTTTCCGTTGTGTTCGGATTCTTTTCCGACCTGTTCGGATTTTTCTCCGAACCCTTCGGATTCTTTTCCGATCTCTTTTTTATTATCGTCAGGCTTCGATTCTTCCTTTCTATCATCAATTAATTCTGAATATTTTTCTCCTAAATTATAATAGCTCCAAACTCCTCCTTGCCTTATTACCTGATGTGATAGTATTTTTTGTTTGACCATCTTTTTAAATCTTCTGTATACTGTATCTTTGCTCCATTTCCTAATGGGGAAAGCTTCGGCAAGTTTCTCATAGTTCACCCAATAATAAACCTCACCCTTGACTGTTTTTTTTATCATGCCTTTACCATCTTTGTAATCGACAAACCACCTTAGAGCCATTAAATCTCCATCATCTAATCCGTATTGGATAGCTTTTTCTTGGCTGAATCCATGTATTGTATATTTCATCTTAAATCTCCTCCAATGAATAATAATATTTTAAAAAGTTCCTTAACTTAGTATAGTTCTCAACAGTAGCAAATTCAGTTTTTAAAGCATCAAAATCTCTTTTAAAAACAAAGTTCTCTTCAAAAACTTTCTTTAATTTAAATAGTTCATAGTTGCCCAAATAAATTTTTCTGTTTTTTAAAATTTTAAATAAATAATTCACCCGCACCATTTCGGGGTGCTTCTTTTGGTATGCTCGGTTCGCACATATCTTTGATATATACCCGAATGAGTTTTTAAAATCATATTCATTTAGTGCTATTACTGCACTTTCGTATACTTCATTGAATCCATATTTTTTTATTAATGATTTTATTTTTTGTATCCCTGAATTAGTAAAATAAATATCCTCTACATTAGTAAACAATTCTTCAATTCTTTTGACTTGGTCAAGTTCTAGTTTCTCAAGTTCTTTTTTCCATTCAATAAGCATTTCTAATTGGGCACGCTTTTCGTTTAACTCCTTTAGTCGCTCTTGTTGTTTCTTTAACTCTTGGTTTTCATTTAATTTTCTTGCCCCTTTTCCGTTGTTGCACTCAAAACAGCTGGTGACTAGATTTAAAATGTCATTAGTTCCTCCCTTGCTGACTGGGTTTATATGGTCTACTTGCAAAATCACATCAGGTGCCATTCTGCCACAGTACTGGCAAGTAAAATTATCCCTTTTAAACACTTCAAATCTTAGTTTATTGCTTATGGGTTTTCTTCCCATACTAATCTTCCTCCCCTTGTGTTGGCTGTTCCACCACATCTAAATCCTCTGTTATATATCCATACTTATGCAACTCTTTAATCGGTTCAGTTATATGTTTCTTGTCATCAGATGCCATTAATATGTCCCATGTCTCTTTGATTAACTCTTCTGAAGTATTAAGTGACAATATCACTGTGAATAACATCTTCGCTTTGTCTGATAACCTATCATCATGTAGATGTGCAAGGCTTATTTCCATACTAAATCCTCCAATTTACATACTGAATTTTTAACCCTCAATACTTTCCCTATATCCGTTTTCGCATAACTCCTCCATATATAATTTGTATTCTTTGTATGATATTTCTAGGTCGTTGCATATCTTTACCAGTGTCTCATCACAATCATCAAGCGTTATTCCTGTATTGAATATGTATGCCCATAACACTTTGGCTTGGGGGGACAAATTCTTATCCCCGAGTAATTTAAATGGCACTAATACGTATCCTACTTCATATAATTGTTTGAATTGTTTGTATATCACCCTTGATTCCCCCCATACTTAATCCTCCAAATTAAAATTTTATTTATTTTTTATAAATTTTATAGTACATTTTCATAAATGTTATACTTGCAAATGGCTTGCCACTGCGATATACTTTATACATAACATTTGGCAATCAGCCTGTTTCAATAGACTACATCATCACTAATAGTCCTTTCTTTATCAGGTGATAGTATTCAAATGTTTATAATCATTCTTATATTCTTTTTAGGGAAATCCCATCACATATCAGATGGGGTTGTTTTTTATATAAAGACATATTATCACATTAATTTTTCAATGTCCATATTAACTACAAAAAAAATACCATCTCGTGGCTTCCCCTCCACTTAATGGTACTTTTGGTTACTGTATTCAATTCCACGGCTGACTGCGGGGGAAGAACACAGTAACCTACGAGTTTTTCTTTGTACGAAAAAACAATTATATTATAACACTAGTGTTCCACTCTTGCAAATAGATTGTTAAGCTGTTTTTATATTAATTTTTATATACTTGACACAAAAAAATATTACTCTAATAAATTATTAATAAAATATACCTTGATTGGATAGAATATTCAGTGTAAAATAAATATTAATTTAGGTAGAGGAGGAAAGCTATTGCAAAACAAATTAGGAGATTTGAATAACCATTTGTTCATAGCACTTGAAAGACTTAATGATGATGAGCTTCAGGGAGAAAAACTACAAGAGGAAATGGAAAGGTCGGCAGCCATAAACAAAGTTGCAAAAGCTATTACAGACAATGCCAGAGTTATGCTGGATGCAAAGAAGCATTTTGACGAATACGGAATCCATAACCAAAACGATGTGCCAGAGATATTGAGGGTATCTGATGGAAAAGCATAAGTACACAGAAGAAGAACTTGAATTTTTACGTCAAAATGTAGAGGGCACAACACTGCAAGAGCAAACAGATTTATTCAATGCAAGGTTCGGCACAAATCTTAGCAAGGATAAAATAAAATCGATTAAAGCATTAAAGAAAATAAAACCTAAGACACCTCCACCACCTCCGAATTATCACAGGATACAAAAAGGGCAGAGTGTTTGTCAAAAACATCTAGTTGGGCATGAAAGATTTAAGGCATCTTTCTCCGGAGATATATACGAAATTAAAGTAGCCGAACCCAATGTATGGAGACCTAAACACCATGTACTGTATGAACAGTATCATAACGTTAAACTACCTGATAATGCTAAAGTAATATTTGTTGACGGAAACAGAACAAACTTCGATAAGGATAACCTAAGATTGGTGTGACTTAATGCCTAGAAATTTTCATCACTATACAGAAGAAGAAATACAGTTTATAAAAGACAACGTCAAAGGGATATCTACATTTGAATTGCAGGAAAGGTTTAATAAGAGGTTTAATGCTTCTGTTTCGCATGATTCCATATGCAATATTAAATATAGATACCACCTAAGAAATGGGCTTAGAAATGCCTGCAAGCGTGGTACACCGTTTAAGTGGGAGAAAGAACATATAGATTTCTTGAGAGATAATGTTAAGGGAACTTCTGTCCCAGAACTCACTCAAATGTTTAATGAGAAATTTAATACCAATGTTTCAGAAGATGCCATATCAAATCAGAAATATAAGTATAATCTTAAATCAGGTTATTCAGGTACTCATTTCGTCAAAGGATATACATCATTTAAGAAAAAACCTGTCGGGACGCTTAAAAAATGGGCTGGTGGGCATGGCGATGTATATATTAAGGTGGCAGACCCTAATACTTGGAGACCTTATAAGCGTGTATTGTATGAACAGTATCATAATGTGAAGTTAGATAGCAAAGATTGTATCGTATTTTTAGATGGGGATAAATATAACTTCGATATTAATAACCTTAAACGTATTTCTCATTCAGAGAATAGCTGTATGTCAAGAAATGGCGGGGCAAACCATACAAAGGAGATAAATGAAGCCTATATATACATGGCTAAAATAAAATCAAAACTTATAAAACTTAGTAAAATAGATTAATGGCTGTACTTATAATCACATAAAATACTATCTATAAATATAGTTGTGTTATTATTAAATGCTTTCTTTACTGATTTTGGTAAATCCTCATAGTCTTGGTCAAGCATAAATTGTATTTGATTGGCTTTTTCTTTATCAATAGTTAAACTGCCATCTTCATTCTTATGGCAATCATCAATAACAGATTGGACATTACTTTTAAATTTAATATACAAAGCTATATTAATTGAATCAAATAGCTTGGGGTCAGCTATATCAAACCCTTGCACTGCTTTACTCTTTTTGTATTTATCAATGAATTTAACAACATAAATTATTGTATATATTAAATTAACAAACGATATGGCAAATATACATACAAGCGTGCGTTGTAGATTAATATCAAAAAATATCCCAGCAAAAGATATTAGTGCTATAAGTGTATAGTAAAATATGTGTCTCATTTATTATCTCCGTATAAAAAAATGTCTACCATTGGGACACATGACATTAAGTGTAGTAGTAGGAGTGTATGGTATGTCAGAGGTGTTGGTAGTCCTGTTATATTTATTATAATATTTTTATTGACAAATGTCAATCGGTTTTGTTATAATTATAGCAAAATCCCATACAAGATTTTATCACATGATTATCTTTTACTATTTCCTTATTATTTTTTTTTTACTTTCAAGCTTGTTTTTCAAATATTAAAATCCAAACGTAATGCCATATAACTTCTTTCTTTTTTTGTAGTATTTAAGTTCTGTACAAAGCCTGTTTGAGAATATATCCGTAAACATTCGTGATAAAATCGGTAGCCTAAAATAGTTTTCAATTCAACTTCGATATTCTCGGTTTAATTATCCGTTAGAATATAGAACTACTCTCACAAGGTTAAGGGATTTCCCCTTGTGGGAGTAGTCTTTTGTTGTCTGTTTTTTAGAAAGGAACATTTTATGCAACTGTATGAATCTAAAAAATACAAAGGTCAGCTTATGCTATATGAGGGTGGGGAAAAATATTCACCATTGGATAGTAGACAAGCAACATGGGTGTATAAGACTATACAAAGAATACAGATGGAAAGACTAGACAAAGGGTTAGAAAAATTACCTCTTGAAGATTATTTATCTAATAATGGTAAAAATAAATACTACTTTATTGTAAATAAGATTGCTAACAAAGCTGTTAGGCTTAGATTCGGTCTGGATAGAACATATACTAAAAAAGAAATGACACCAGCTATGCTTGAATATAGAACATGGAAAATGGAAAGAATTATAGCTTCTTTATTACTTAAATTAAAAGGTGAAATAAAACATATGTCACCTCTTATATATGAAAACCTAGTTATGAAAGTTATTGATAATGAAAAAGATGATAAAGAACTAGCAAATAAAAGTGAATGAAATAGCAATAATATATTTCAATTATTGCTACTGTTGCTTCCTATTATTGCTACAAGTATTAGTATTAAAAGTATAACTACAATCGTTTCAAACATATATTACTCTCCTTTATGACTGGGAATTAATCTAGGTATTGAAACTACTGCAAGTGCTATTATAATTATTACTTTCAAAATCATTCTTATCACCTTATTTCAAAATTAATTTTTCTAAAGACTTTATACCTACTTGATATGTACCGACAGCACCTAAAAAGATGATTACTACATTTAAGATAGCCATCATTAAATCTTCTTTTGTTTGCTCTTCTTCCATGAAAAATCTCATTAAGCCTACATATATGCTACAAGCAAATGCAATCCATAATATGTACGGATGCAGGATATCTCCCAAAAGAAGTTTAAATGCTTCTGTAAGTGCTTCGACTATGCCTATACATCCTGCTAGGTTCTTAAACAAGTCTTTTGTTATGAAAGATTGTGTGTCCAATTCTTAACTTCCTTTCCTTTTTATATTAATTAGGTATCTTTAGGATTTGTCCTATGGATATTTTATCACTTGCAAGGTTATTATATTTATATATTTCGGTCCACTTTGTTCCGTCACCATAATATTTGACTGCAATATCCCATAAGGTATCTCCTTTAGATACTATATATACATTGTATGGTTTTACTCCTGAATATCTGTTAAGACCTTTTGTTTTAATTATTGACTGATAATCTTTGTATGCTATATCTATATCTACGTTTCCTTTTATGCCGGCTATCTTCCCTGTATCTGTTTTCTGCCACATACCACAAGCGATAGATGGTGAATCCACACCGTAATGTGCAAGCCAAAAATCATATCTGCCAAACAGTTCATCAGCATATAAATGATTGTTTGCCCAGTTAGGATTACAATAAAACATTGCATAGTATCCTGCACTTTCTATCTTGTCACAAAAACTTATAACCATATCTGTTTTCTGACGTTTGGTAAGTTTTGCTATTGTTACATCTTCTATATCATATGCTACAGGATATTCAAGCTGGTAGTCTTTAACTATATCAAGACAAAAAGATGCTTCTTTGCTTGCTTCCAGCGGTGATGAAGCATAAGAATAATGATATACTCCAACAGGGATGCCATTCCTTTTTGCTCCCTCTATGTGCTGTATGAACTTCTTGTCCACTTGTGATGGTGAAGATACTCCATAACCTGTACGAATCATTACAAAACCAATTTCGTTCTTTGCCTGTGACCAGTCAATGTCTCCTTGATGATGACTAATATCAATACCTTTTGTCATATGAACCCACATCCTTAACCCTCATTTATAATTTATAAATATTTGTATGTTAAATCCACTACACAATCTATTCTTATACCATCTGTATTATCATAAATATGATTTGATTCCATTACTTGACTTACTTTAATAGCCTTGCCTCCGTTACCCTCTCTTAATGTTAGAAGCCTGCCTATACCACTACTATTAAAATAATCATTTGGTGTTATTGTTGCACTAACTGAATCAGAGAACTCTATACGTGCATAATCTCTAGTTGTATGGCTTAAACTAAACACTGTGCATGGGGCACCTATAACATCAAACTCATGTGCGAATAAAGTTGAATTTTTATTTGCACCTAATGCTGTTGGCAATAATCCTATTTGTAGATACCAGTCTTGATAATCTGTATGTGACGGAATACCCCATATTCTAGCGTCTTGAAATTCAATATGAACAAAAGCAAGATTATTTACTGTTACATAAGATGCTTTGTTTCTGTTCTTATAATCAGCTTCATTTGCTCCGCTACCGATACAATATGGTGCAGGAGCATTTGCTCCAAACTTATAAGCATAAAAATAAGGTGTGAACGAACCTGTCGTAAATGTATTTGCTATCTTTTTATCAAAGTTATTCATTGTTGCAGCGTTCCATGGTGTTCCCTCTCGTGTGATGTTACCCTCTGCACGATATACATCGTAAACAACTTCTTCATTTGTTGTTATGTTTTTTAGTCTACGTCTGTTAGGATACTGCGTTTGCCTGTCTGTAAAATTACTTAGTTGATATTTTGCCATATATATCACACCTCTATATCCTTAATTATATTATATATTATCAACTGAATCTCTTCAATTAAATTTATTTTTATGTAATCATTAAATGGTAAATTAGGTATTGTTGGTATTTGTTCTGATGTATATTTTTTTATTTCAGTTATTACTGATTGAAGATTATTTTTTAATGTATTGAATTGTGTTGTAGTCGGAAGTGACGCTACCAAAAACTCCTGTGAAGATATCGTTATACCTAAACATTTACCTAAACATACTGAATTACTTGCAATCCTGTTAAGGTCAGATGCATTTAATGCTCCTTTATGGTCTTTTGCCCATAGTTCTTTTTCTGCTTGAGTAAATAAATTATATCCTTTAGCTAATAACGCTCTAAGATTATTAACATCTTCTGCTGTCCTATCGGTAATAGGTGTTTTAAATTCAGATAAATAACTTTTATTAATCATAATTTATCCCCTAAATTAAAGTATTATTATTCATATACATAGCTGCATTGGCATCTGATTCCATATATTCATGTGAGTAAATACTTTCTGATAAAGATATCCCTGTTAATTTAGTTAATAACCCATTCATAAGGTCTATTGACTGTTTAACGACTGTTGCTTTTACCATAGTATTATTATTTGTGTATATATATACAGTATCACCAACACGAACTAGGTCTGTATTTACATAACTACATTCTACTTTCAAATCTATATTGCTGTAATATTCAAGAGTATTATTAGCAAATTCAGGTGCATTATCCGTATTGAATATTGATGGTTTATCTATATATAATAAGTTTTCATTTTTAGGTGTCCCTTTTTTAACTGAATATTGAGATGTAACCTCAATAGCAAATGCAACTTCTATTTCAAAAATATAATCATTTACATTTATACTGGACGTGTTATTTGGTCTAAAATGGAATGATAAATTGTATCCATCACCATTTAATCCGTTATACCACCATTCATCTGAATACTGATTTTTTGATGCACCAAATTCACCTGTAAATACAGAACCTATAGAACTATCTCCTGTTACAGGTGTATTATTGCTTTTGTTAATTAATCTATATCTAAAATAATGTGCAGGCTTTTGGAATTCAACTACTTTACCTGATGTGGACATTTCTCCTTTGTATGCGGCATTATAATTTAAATCTTTAAATTTAAATGTAGTACCAATAGGAACAGTTGGCAAGTAATCTAATAAATCTAAAGTAACTTTATTTACGGAATCAACTTTTGTTAGTTTTACATCATCTGATACTTGTGATGGATATAAAGTTGCTTTTATTTTAGACTGGTCTATCTTAGTAATTTTAAATGAATTACCATTCATGTCATTTGACATAACTCCATAGACAAAACATAATTGTTGGTATAGTTCTCTTAATGTGCCTTTCTTAAACCATATAGGAAATGAATTTGTTACAGGTGCATTGTAAGCGAATTTACCTCCTAACAAATATTGCAAGTGACCTCTTAAATCTGTATTTTGACCATTAACAGGATTATATGTGTAATCATCAAGTTCTTTTGTCAAAGAAACAAAATTAAATGTCATATCATATTTATCTTGTGTTTCCCATGAATCTAACATAAATGTTGCAAGAGGAGTGCTTTTCCCATCTACGATTGCTTTTATAACAGCAGTAACATTATTCTTTGCAATAGCAGGGACAACACTGTTATTTATAATATCAAACTCGCCTGTTTCAGAATATACTGATAATTTTGCTGTATTAACAGGCAAGACATTACTTATAGGGGATATCTCTTCGTTTAATACAAGAGATGTTATGTCTTTTTCTGTAAAATGATAAGATACTCCGAGCATTATTTCCATTAATCTTGGATGCATATTTGGAAACTTGGTTTCTCTAAAATAAAACTTTATAGTTCTAATATCTTTTGAATCTTCAAATACAAGTCTGTAATCTTTTTTTGTAGGATTTATTATCTTCTTCTGATATGTAGCACCATCTACTGAATACTCAATAGATGATGTGTATTTATCATCACCAAAATATAAAGTAATCCCACCTAATTCTACTCGTGCATTGTTAACTCCATTTAATACTAGGTTAATATTAGTACCTTGAACATGACAATTATCATCTGACAGTACATTACCAAAATAACCCCATGGCTTTGCATTTGGCTCTATTATGCGGAATGTTCCGTCTAACAAGCAAATATTATGTTCCAACGTTGCAAAATTATCATTTTGTATGATTGATGAAGCTGGTATTATCAAATTATTTATATCACTTTTAGATGTATCTATATTGGTTGCAGTACATTTAGTAGTTATTGTTTGTTTTGGCATAAATTCAATTAATACTTCTGCTGAAGTTCTTGCCATTAATCACACCACTTTCATTATTTGTGATTACCTATGTTTGGGCTTTTAGATACTATTGAACATGATAATCCCTTAAATCTTCTTTTATACCCATCATCAGGGTTTGCATACTCAATATTATCCTTTACTTGTGCTATATATGCAAGGAATTCTGATGTATATCCTACATTCTTTGGTAGCCTTATTCTATGAAATGCGACAGGTTCACTTAACTTCTGCCATAATCTATCATATCTTTCAGGTCTATCACTGTATCCAAACTCGAGGTTATAGTTTACATATGTGCCTATAACCTCTCTATGTAAATCTCCATTAAGTGTTCTATGTGCAGCCTTATCAAGTAGGCTTACTTCTCTTTCAAGTTTTATAAGGTATATCTCGAATGTTTCCCCATCAATAGTTAATAGTTTTTCTTTACCTGTTGGCAAAACAATCCCTCCTTATGCAAATATCCCATCTTGTATATAGTTTGTCCCTACAAGTTCGTCACGTTGTTTTATATTAAATCTAAGCATATTAATTATTCCTGCAACGTCACCATCTGCCTGAATAACAACATTACCAGTGTTATTATTGTTTTGTGCAAGTGCTTGATTAAATGCATCTATCATTGTGTTAAGAGGTGTTTCTATGTTAGTTTGTCCTCGTGGCTGGTCGTTTAAATATGCAAGCATAGGATTACCGCCTTTAAGTACTGCTCCTTGTGCCAATGCAGGTATTTTTGGTATGTGACCAAAATTATCAGGTATAGTAGGTATGTTAAATCCTACATGACCTCCACCTAACCAATCAGGCAAGTCAAAGTGGAAACTATTGAAACTGTTAATAGCAGAATTGATTCCTCTTCTTATACCATCTGTCATAGCATTAATAGCTGTTATGACTGAATTAATTGCAGAGATGAATACATTACCAAATCCTTTTACAATTTTTCCTGCTCCAACCCATACTTTACCCCAATCTCCTGTTAGTATCCCTGATATGATGTCAAAAATACCTCCAAAGATATCTGCAAAACCTTTAAACATAGTTATTATATCTTCTATTGAACTGCTAATAATACCAGCAACCCATTCAATACCACTGGATAATTGTTCGAACACAACAGATATAAGCCAGTTTACAAATGGTTTTATTATGCTCCATAATAATTTTAATGCAGGGATTGCAGCATCGGTCCATGAATCATACATTTCTTTTAATGTGTCTAAGAATGGTTTAATATGTTCATTTGAAAGATTCTGTATCATTTCTCCTAGTTTCTTTATCATAGGATTAACGTGCTTATTATAGTTTTCTACTATAAATCCGAACGTATCATCCCATATCTTACCCCATTCTTCGATTATAGGTTTGAGGTCATCATTATATATTGCTGATATTGTATCTGTGAATGATACTATTATATCTGTTAATCCGTCCATAATAGTTGCTATACCATTTAATGTTCCCTCTAATGCTACTTTTAATTCTTCTTGATGAGTTATAAGAGGATTGAAAATCTGTATGATTAAGTCTGAAAAGAACTGGTATAACAGTAATCCCCATCTAACAAAAATGTTGTAGATAATAGTTAATGAATCAGATACTATCTTCTGGGCTGCTTCTCCTCCAAATACAGAATATATATTAGCTACAGCTTGGGATAAATCAATATTGAAGTTTGCTAAATTTATTTCTACTTCAAAAAGCTTTAGTAAATCTTTCTTTATCTGTTCTTTGTTTTCTTCTAAGAACTTTTCTATACCACCTATCCATGCTCTTGCTATTGTTACTCCTATAGAAAAAAATGCCCCTGTCCATGCTCCCCATGCTGTTACAACAGCTATCATTGTGTCATTTGCACCTTGTTGTATTTCCGGATTAGTGAATATTTCATTTAAATGTCCACCAATTTTCCCTAGTTTGGTTTGCAATTCTCCAAGATTATTATCTACAAACCCAAAATTAAATCCATTTACAAATGCATTACCTATTTCAATAACTTTTGGTTTTATATTATCAATGATTTCTCCAATCTTACCCCACAATGACAATATATTGTCGTATGTATCGTCAAATGCTAAAGTAGGGGAAAATACAAATCCATCATCTTTTGGCGATTTAACTTTAGGTTCTTTTTCTGCATTCTGCTGTAAAACTATAAGTTTATCAAATGCAGCTAATTCTTTTTTACTGCCTTTAATACTTTTGCCTAACTTATCATAAGCTGCTTTTTGGTCTTTAACTGATTTTGTCGCACCTTGTCTTGATGATGTTCCATCTTTAATTGCTTTAGATTGTTCCCAAAGAGCTTTCGCTCCCTCTTGACTTTGCTTTATGTCTTTACCCATTAACATTGATACAAATTGTGCTAGATATGCACTTGCGTTTACTAATGCTTTCATTAATGAGTTTAGTGCCGGTAATATGTATTGATATATAGGATAAAATGCTACCATTAAGTTAGATTTTATCTGATTTAATGATGTCATGAATTCATCATTTGTCCCAAGTAATCCGCCTATATAATCTCTTAATTGCCGGAACGCTCCTCTAATTATATTGAAAAATAATACATAAGAAGCTATCCGCATTATTCTTTTACCTAAATGCGTAATCCTACCTGCAACATCTTCAATAGGTGCTTTAAGACTTTTAAATGTTTTATTAAAAGTATTTCCGAAATTTTTTGTACTACCGGCTAATTTAGACATGGCACTAGACATTTTACTTGTATTAACTGTTTGTGGCATTGATGCTTTTTTGCCAGCTCTATTCATTTGTACCTGTAAATTTTCTGCTTCTCTTTTAGCTTCGGATATTTCTTTCGTTAAATCCTTTACACTTTGCGTACTTTCCGGATGCAACTTAACTTGCATAAGCTCTTTATTAAGTATCTTGAGCTTTTCGTCTAATTCTTGTAGGTTTTTCTGTAAAATTGAAATATCATCAAATTTTATATTAGGAGATTCAAGTTTATCACTTATAGCTTGTCGTTCTTTTTGTGCTTTTGTAATTTCTTGTTCAAGATAAAGCTGTTCTTTGGTTTTGCTGGTTCTGTCCATATAACTGGCATATTCAGCTTTTAAATTTTCAATCTGCGATTTCTTTTCTTCAAGTAATATGCTCAACTCGTTTAACGCTTTTTCAAAATCGCCCTTATAAAGTAAAGCACGAATTACTACTTCTCCATCATATTCAGGCATATCTTCACCACCTTTAGCCTAGTTTCAGCTACCAATGAAGTTATAAAAATCGTCAACCTTTTTTCTTTCTTCATCTGTTAAGTAATCTTCTATATTATTATTTTTAAGTTTGAACTTTTCTTTTTGTTTCTTTATCTCTAGTTTTGCTTCTTTGCTGTAATTCTTCATGTCTTTTGGTTTCATCATTCTTATATTTACTATCTCTCTGAATGCTGTCTTGCTTAAATCATTGAATAAATATATGAATTCAAACCAATGTAAATCTATATCTTTAGCTAGATTAATGTTGTATTTCATTCTAAATGCAGAATAAATATATTGGCTGTCTTGATTAAAACAAAAATATTTAGTCTTATCTTTCCTGTCTTCTTCGTTATCTTGTCCACAAGACATGAACCAATTTAAACCTGCTAACGCTGTATCTATATTATTAGGAATGCCATTACCATAAAGTATAGTAAAGGCAGTATATAGCTTTTCTAATCGTCCACTGTCTGTATTATCAAATAATTGTTCATCATCAGTCAGACAGTCATTTATAAGTATTCCATTGTAGTATTGATAGTTTATAAGATACCCATCATATTCTTTAGGTAATCCATCAGTAAGTATGTTGTACATATTATATTTTCCTGCGGTTCTTCTGTCTGTCAGTGAATTTCTTTTTTATGTTTTCTAAGTTTGCAACTTTTTCTCCTGTAAACTTTTCAATTAAATCAGATATCTGAAATAAGAAATCCATCACATCATCTATATAAGGAGTATTAGTCCTGAATACTTTCATGCAAGTGTCAAATCCAAAAAACGAATCTATTTTTTCTGACGTTTCAGCCATTTTAAGGTTAAGAAAATCAAGTTTTCTCATAAATTCTTCTTCTTCGTAATCTTCTCCGAACTTCTTTTCTGCTTCGTTTAATTCTTTACCAATATTTTGGATGTCGTTTATTAAAGTGACTAGGTTTTTAATCAAGGAATTATCCCCTATATTAAGAGATATGGTATCTCCTTGCTCATTTACTTTTATGACTTTAACCCAGTTGTTTACTTTAAGTTCTGCATCATATGCTATATTCTTTTCCATAAATACTCCTTAATATATAGTTTTTATCTAAGCGAATAAGTATCTTCTTCTAAAGATTGCCCGGATGGTGTATTAGTCGTGGTGGTTGAATCAGGTGTAAAATCATATGTTGGGGTAGTTCCGCTTTTATCAATGGTTAATATACCTTTTTTTGCTTCGCCTTTACCACTGATTGTTACTTCCATTTCTACGTTATCGCCTGCCGCTCCGCCTATGCTACTTGCTTCAACAACTGCATCTCTTTTATATGCTTCATATTTATGTTTACCATCAGCTTGTTCTTGTGCGGTAGCAAGGTCTTTAAGAACATTGAATCTTATATAAGCTGTATCTGCTTCATCACCTTTAGGTAATTTATTAATTACTTTTTGCATCCATTCATTGACTTTATCCTTTTCAGGGTCTACCATAACTGCTGATAATGTTATTGCCGGTGCATATGTTTTAACAACATGAGTTTTTTCATCTTCTGCAACATATTGTAGGTCGTCAGTTTCCGGGTTTAAATCTTCCGTAAGGTCAGTTACACCCTCATTTATTAATTGGAAATTCGCTGCCCCATTTTTGTTATCCCATGCAGTGGTTACATTAACAAGGTGTTGTACTGTACTTCTTTTTTTAGGTGAAAGTGCCATATCTAATCTTCCTTTCTCACATGGTATTTGAGTACGCAATCAATTATGCTGTCCTCATAGCCTGTATTGTTTTTATCTATAATTACTGTTCTGTCTGTATTCTCTATTGAACATATTTCTTTGTTTGTATCTAAAGGAGGATATGCTTCTAGTTTGAAAGTAGTTCCATCAGGTCTAGTGATGGTGTCTTTTTGAAGCCATTCTCCGATTGTGCTTAATAACGATTGCTTGCTTATCCTCTCTTCAAAACTTTTAGTGGAATATCTATAAGCAATCCTGAATTTGTATTGACCGATATATGAACCACCAATGTACCTAGAAAATATCCTTGCACTGTCAAGTGAAGCAAATGCCATGCATTCCGTATTTGGAGATAAATCATAGAAGGCTATCCCTTTGCTTTTAACTATAGGAGGTAAGTCCGGGAATGTGTTAATCATCTCTAATAGCTTTCTTATTATTAATTCCTGTTCGGAATTACTTGCTAATGGATATACTTTCTTAGCCATTCTTGATTACATCCTTTACTTCTTGTATCCATTTCCGCCTGTTCTTTGATTCTGATACTTTTCCCCATCTTGATGTTGCATTAGGATGAGGAGATTCAGTATATTTAAGAGGCCATTCATAATGTATAATTGGTTTCTTTTCACCTTTTCCTACAAACGTTCTTCCTAGTGCATCTGTCATTACATATCCGCCATACTGGTATCTTGCATAAGGTGTGCTATATACAAGTTCTGTGTTATCATTTCGTATATGTGCCGACTTCGTAAGTGCTAAGGTCTTTGCAGGGACATATTCTTCCGTATCTCTCTTTATTGCATTTATAAGTACTTCCTGTGCTTTATCTAATTTGCGATTGTATTTATCAAGATTTAAGTTAAGTTCTACTGTGTAATGTAATGTCTTTGCCATAATCAATCACCTAATTAACTGTTAACTCAAAATGCTGTATAAACCATTTATCAAAATCTTTTACCTGATTGATGACGAATACATTGTCAAAGTTGTTTTTCATGTCATTAAGATTTACATCAGTTAAATCATTTTTATTGCCTTTTATTATGAAATCCGTGTCCGTCTGAAATGTGAAACAATCTACTTTATTACTTCTCTTTTCCCATTCTTTTGGAGGTACATAATATTGCTTTGTGTCTCCGCTTGTTATGTAGATAACACCTTTCTTTGATGTGTATGGAATTATTACTAAACATGAAGTTTTATTTTCAGTTCCCATTACATTGGGTTCTGTTTTATATATAGGTTGGAACTCCGTATAATCTATTAATGTTCCATAATACGTATCTTCGCTAGCATCATAATTAAAGAGTGTTATGCAAGTATCGAACATTATTACACCCACTTACAAAAGACATTAAGTTGTAGTATTTATCACCTATGTGTTGAGGATATAAGTAGTCATCAAGTATTGATTTAATCTTCTTGTTTATAGACTTTTGGTCTGTATAATTCTTCGATACATTGTTCGATATACTTGTGCTGGTGCTTGTATCCATAGTGTAGGAAACAGCTCCTGCAGTTATAGATTTAATGTTTGAAGAATTAATGCTGTTTATAGACTTTTCAGAATCAGATATACCTGTACTACCGTTAAGAACCATGTCATTTATTTTGTCGCAATCAGATTTAAATTCAGCAAGTTCACAAGCACACTTTTTTATGTTCGTGATTAAACTGTCAGGGAAAGTATCAATGGTGGTTTCATTTACTCTGTCCATTGTGTATTTAGATATAATAGATGCCCCTTTTGCTATGTATTTAGGAAACGTATCTTCGGTAAGTTTTGTACCGCCATATACATCTTTGTAAAATTCATAACTAAGGAGCATATCTATCACTCTTTCTTAATTTAGTTCTTCGGGGCTGGGAGAGTTACATCAACAGTTGCGTTCTTTCCTTTAACTTCAACTGCTCCGAATTGGCTGGTCTTATCTTTAATGGTCTTGCCTGCATTCGTTACTGCGTATGCATAGGTGTTGTCCTCGATAACTTCGAATACAGCTTTACCAGCATCATCAGTCTTTTTCTCCGTTCCGCTGAAGTACACAGTTGCTCCCTCTACTGCTTTCGGTGTAGATGCATTGTCTTTAACCGTAAAGGTTACGCTGTGTTCAGTCGGTGCAGGAGTGTTCAGGATAACTGCAAATGGGAACCTTACAGAGTTGTCAGGCTGCAAAGAGGTAATCGGGTTCGGTACTTCCCAACCAATACGCATTACCGCACGAATTGCGAGCATATCTTGTTGCATCAATGCATACAGTAATTCTTTCGTTACAGGGTCATAGATTGAACCCTCTCTGAATACGTCAAAAGTAATATCCTGTCTGATTGCATATACTGCTTGGCTAAAGTCACCAACAAGCATCTTTGCTTTCGTTTTATCCCATCCGCCATTCTTTACGAAATATTTCGGAATGGAATCTATTTCAGTTCCTCTAATCGGTTGCCCTGTACTGTCAACTAACATTCTGAAAGCAGATTTTAATGCCACAGGTCCGAGTACTGCTGTCGGGTCAAAGTCGCTTTCTTCTACAAAGCTCATTGCACTATTAAGGTCTTTGTACAAATCGTTCGTGCTTGCAACAGTTGCTCCTGCATTAATAGCCGAATCAACTAAGCCTAAACGGAATCCTTGAGGTTTATCTCTGCCCATGAGGATTGCTTCGTCTATCTTCTTACCCATCGCTTCAAACAATCTGGGTCTGATTTCTGCCCACAAATCAACGCTTGCATCGTTAACTACGTTCTCTGAAATCGGAACGATTACTGCCAATTCTTCGGCATTGATAAATTTGTTTTTCCATGCCATTGTGCTTGTGCGTTTCATCGCAGTGTCGCTCGTCTGCCAATATGCTACTGGAAGATTGTCTAGTACAGGCATCTGTACCTGTTGTGCAGTCATGTTAGGTAATCTTCTAAAATACTTTAATACTGCCGATTCATTGATAGCCCCTTGAATAATTTCAGATGTTATCTGTTTGCGAATAAGGGCTTCAACATTTTGCCTTGAAATTTCGCTTGCCATTCTCATCCACCTCTAATTAGTTTGTTAATCATGTCACTGGAAGTGGTAGCATCTGACGGATTATTACTTTGAGGTGATGTGCTGACGGACATAAAATTGTTGCTTAAATATTGAGGATTGTTCTCAATATAACTGCTAAGAAGTTCTGCAAAATCTTGGTCATCCGCTTTGTTCTTCAAAATGTCTGATGTGACAAAGTCAACGAACTTTTCATTAACTCCTGTCTTTAAGACATCTAGTTTGTATGCGTTGTTCTTGCTTTCTTCGTAAAGTTTACATAGGTTAGAGTGTTCGCCTCTTAGCTTCTCTAAGTCTTTCTCAAGTGAACTCTTGGATTCTAATCTCGTGTTAGAATCACTAAGCATCGTGTTAGCATCTTCAAGTTTCTTTCTAAGCTTAGAGTATTCAGCTATCGTCTTGTATTCAGTGGCTAAACTCTTTGTTATCTTGCTCTTAACTTCATCGCTTAATTCAATTCCTTCGCTGGATAAGATATTTAATATACCTTCCATTAAATACACCTCAAATTATCAAATTTTTTATACACAGCTTCACAGTGTTTGGATAATTTTGTTATTATCTAAAATCGTTTTATACACCGCTTTCCAGTGTTCGGATAATATGTATAATTTTAACATAATAAGAGGTGTTGATATTTGTATGTGTAGATAATTTGTATATATGTTGTAGTTATTATTGCTTCTCTATATCGCTTGCCATTGCCTTTAAATTGTTCATAATTATTTTGTAGTATTCTTTACCTTTAACATTTTTTGGCTTATGGTTTTTGTCTGTTAATCCCAACTGATATTTATATGAAGAAATTACTCTTGGATTTATTCCTAAACAACTAGAAATATCAGGTAATTTCATTCCGCTTAAATATAGTTCTTTAATCTTGTTAAACATTTCTTCCTTTTCTGCTGTATTATCTTTTTTAGATACTCCTGTCTTTTTCTTATACTGTCTAAGAGTATTAGTAGTTACACCTATAATTTTTGCCATCTCGACATATGTTATACCTGTGCTACATAATTCAACGTATTTCTTTAAATTATCTTCGTGTTGTTTCCTAGATATCATCATAAGAAAACCCTCCTAACCGAAAAGATTAACAAAAAAAATAGGTATCAACCTATAAGATTAATACCTATTATCTATATTTATTTATGCTAGCGAACTTCTGAAATGCGTTTGATGTGCTTATCCATAATCCTGCGTTCTTCTTCTGATTCACATTCTTTATAGATATCTTCAATTAGCATTGCGATATGTTTCATCATCATATCTAATCCATCTGCCATTTCATGAGGTGAAGCAGCTCCTGTTCTGTATCTTCTTTTTGCTCCCATGTAATCATTGTAGAATTCTTCAACTGGTCTTACACCATCAGAATATCTACCTCTGCTGTCACGTCTTCCGAAAGTTTCTCTTTCTCTGCCATCATGCATATCATAATAGTCACCACCACGATAACTTCTTTCATATCTAGGATTCATTCTTTCATCATACATCATTGTTTCAACTTCCTCCTTTTCAGCCTTGTTTAAATTCTTGTATGTTTCTGCAAGTTTGGATAAGTATTCTATATTGCCTGTTTTTACTCCGTCTTTGCTTACATCTTTAAGTTCACAAACGAGTTTGTCTTTTAATTGGTCTAACATATTATTCCCTCCTTATATTTAAGTAGTAGGTGTTGCAGGTGCAGGAGCAGCTGGTGCTGTTCCATCTACTGAAGTTAAATTATTATTAGGTTGACAGCAAGGTCTGCCTAACATCTTGAATACTGCACTAGTGGCAGTCGTTTCTACAACTAAAGAGTAACGTGTTCTTGTGCGTACTCCACAAGCACTTACAGGTCTACAACATCTGTTTACTAACGGATACTGAACCGTACCTGTTCCTATCGTAAATACAACAGGTGCAGCTATTGTAGTCGTTGTAGGTATTGCTTGTGCAAGAACTACACAGTATTTAGAGCAGTTATTATAACTTCCTGCTGGTAAATTAACTACTAAACTTGTTCCATCAAATGTTATTGCCTGTGATATCACAAGTCTATTACAAAGTTTACATATGGGCTTACAATTAGCCATCTGATTACCCCCTTATATAAATTTAGATACAGTATGCATGATAAAACATACTGTATCGTATTAATCACGCATAATTGCGGAAACAAGAGAAAAATATATATGTAGGATTCCTCTGAATTAAAGTGTGTTCAATTTATATTAAAGTCCGCATCCGCTGTTGCATCCACAGCCATTGTTCCCATATAAACTTGTTGGATTATATGATGTGTAAGGGCTGCATGAGATGTAAGCCGGAATCGGACAAGGTCTTAACTGATTGACCAAAGTTTGAGTTTGTGCATTGTTGCTTAATTGCAACTGTGCAGACTGGAGTTCAGTCCTCAAAGTTTGTATCTCATTCTGTGTTAAGTGGTCTATGATGCGTTGAGTATTTGCATTACCTGAATTGATAATATCACAGGTGTTCCTATAAGCCTGATTTCTTGATTCAATGATTTCTTTCTGCGTATCACAGCAGCATTGTTGCATACGGAAACCGAGATTATTAATCCCACTGTTTACGCTGTTAAATCCACTGCAAAGGCTCTTGTCTACTCCGTTAAAGCCTTGAAGCATATTGGTTTGAGTTTTGCAACAACAATCTGCAACAGTGCTATTTACTCCGTTGATTGCATTGTTTAATGCATAGGTGGAATCACAGATGCCTGTATTGATTGCAGACGTAATGTTGTCAAGTTTCGAGAAGTTAAATGCATCAGTCATTTGCTGTTGCGTTGCAGGAGTACAACAAGCATTGTATCCGCCACCAAAACCTCCGAATCCTCCGTTTACTGGTAGAATGTTCACGTCACACCCTCCATTTCCGTTGCCATTACGATTGCCGAATCCGTTGCCCCAACCGCCAAAAGCAAAGAACAGAACAAAAATGATAATCCACCATGCACCTGTGCAATCACCAAATCCGTCATTACTTCTGTTGTTGCCATTATTGCCAGTCAAAGCCGCAATATCAGCAGGGCTCATTTCTCCCATTGACATAAAAACAACTCCTTAAAAATTTATTTAAAACACTTTTAGAAAAGAGTATATTGCAGTGTATGTGTAGGGTATCAATAAATCTTTACTTTAAATGTGTTTTAGCTAGTATGTAAAATCAACTTGTGAAAAATATAAATTTTTGATATTATTTATATAACAAGAAGATTTATGCAAACACGAGAATTTATATTTATATATTATTCTTGTGCTTGGATTAATCTTTTTATTATTCAAGACAAGAAAGGATATATTATGGAAGAAATATGGAAAGATATCAAAGGATATGAGGGATTATATAAAATTAGTAATTTTGGTAATGTTAAAAGATTGCAAAGCTATGTAAATAGTTGTTTGAGAAACCAAACAAAAGTATTAAGAAAAGAAAGAATTTTAAAACAATGTACTAATTCAAGAGGATACAATGAAGTAATATTGTCAAAAAATAATATTCATGTTCATAAAAGAATTCATAAATTAGTTGCAGAAGAATTTATACCTAATACTAGTAACCTGCCTTATATTAACCATATAGATGGGAACAAAAAAAATAATTGTGTTGATAATCTTGAATGGTGTACTCAAAGCCATAATATTAGAGAGGGATTTAGGATTGGGTTATATAAAACTCCAAAACACTGTTTTAAAAAAGGTGATTTTGCTATCAAAATAAACCAATATGATTTAAATAATAAATTAATTAAAAGATGGAATAGTATCGGAGAAGCAGCAGATGAATTTAAATCATTGAATAAATATCCACAACAAATAATATCTTATGCTTTAAGACTTTCAAAAAGTAAATCAGCCTTTGGATATATTTGGAGATATGCAGATAATTAAAACACCGCTATTTTTTATTTATCATTTTCATAAATTCCGAAAACTCTGCATTAAAGTCTCTTCCTTGTGTCTTGAATAGATTCCTTGCAACAGTCTCTACTCCTGATTTATCTCCGCTATTTGCTAAGTTCATCATGTTGCTTACAACAGGATTGTTAGACATTTGGTTCTGAATCATGTTCATTACCATGTCTTTAGGGCTCTTTCCTTTAAGCATCTGTAATAACATCATTGGGTTAAATTCAGTCATCTATTTCGCCCCTTTAGTTTTGTTATTTGAAGATAAATTTTTTTCATTAGCTACCATCATTTCACCTTGAAATTCATCAAACCTGTTAAGTAGACTGTTCATCTCTCTGTGTATGGCTTCTAGGTTATCTTCTAGGCTCTTTTTTACTTCAGATATATCAGAATATATCTTTTCTATATCTTCCTTATTTACACCATTATTCGGAAAAACAGATGGCATATTACCTGAATTAATACTTATCTCATATGTATTAATCCTGCTTGTTCCATCTGATTGTAATTGTTTGGTGTATATTGCAGTACCATCAGTCTTTGGGAAATATGTTATAGAACCATCTAAAGGTACATCCATAGCTTTTACCACGTCTATTGAATCAACTGCTTTACCTTGTAATACTTGCGGTGTTTGATTCATATTTGGTACTTGATTCATATTCTGATTCTGATATGCTTGGTATTGGTTCTCAAGATTATTAAGCCTATTCATTTGTGGTGCCATGTAGTTTGGGTAACCATTCTGATAGTTATTAAAAAAATATGGATTATAAGGATTCAATTAATTCACCTCTTAACCCATATTACTCTTTATTTGAGTTTGTTATTATAAGTTATGTTCTATGTTTATATACATTTTCTATATTCAAGAAAATAATATACTTTTACTAATCCGCTTCTTTGATAATTATATACTGTCGATGTAGATATATATAATTCACTGGCTATCTGAATCACACTTCTGAACTTCTTGAATTTCTTTACGATTATTTGATACTCTGTCGGTGATAAAGGTACTTGGTCTATCAAATCGTCAAAGTCTTTCTTACTTGGGATTTTCTGTAAATACTTCTTTGCTATTGCTGCGTGTTCAACCAAAGTTTCTTTACGTTCCATTTCGTGTCCAAAATGCGGATAAAACATTCACACAACCCCTTTATATTATTCTTTCTATTCCATGTACTTCGTAAACTTTTATACCAGTGCCATCTGATGATACTGTTCCTGTTGATGAAATACTAATTCCAAAATTCCTGCCAAGTATAAATTGATTGCCATTAATATGTGCATAGGCACATCTAATGTAAAAATTTGTACCGCCTGCATTAGGATAAATTACCTGAAGTGTAGAACCATTAGTTGTTGGTTCATTTATATTGAACATTTCTGTGTAATTCTGAAAATTAAGATTATTAGAAAAGTAATATATGCCTATCCTTTTAAAATTGTTTGCGGATTCTGATAAAGTAAATTCACCATCTCCTCCATCTTCATTGTGGTATAAAAGTGTGTAATTTTCGATTCCTGAATTACCTGATAGTATTGCCTGCCCCATATATTTACCTCCTTATTTGTGATAATATCCTATGACTGAACGTATAGGGATATGTGTTGTAGTGTCTATAACTGTTGAACCATTAGCTTGCATTATTCCATGCGTTACAGAATTTCTAGTAATAGATGTACCGTTTATTGTTACTGATTCTGAATACCATTCGAAATAATTACCACCATATCCTCCTATCTTCATTAATCCAACAGGTCTATTTGTACTGTTGTTAAATACTCTTGTTACATAAAAATCCCAAATGATAATATCTAAAAACTCATAGTTATCCGCACTGTCACTTAATGTAACAGTGCCACTATTCCCATCATCATTGTCATATAAAACAGTATAATTTTTTCTGTCTATATTACTTGCAAGTATTGCTTGACCCATAAATTAGCCTCCTATCTGAAACATACTAATCTGATATTTAAATTCACTGTCGGTTTGTTGTATAAACAAGTTGCCCATATGTTACCATCATGAGTTGCTATTTTAGATATATAACCAAATGATGATAGTTCTTTATTGAAAGTATTTATTGCTGTGGAAAGTACAACATCTACTAATGGATTGTCGCTTTCTTGTATTCCGTCTATATTTACTTGCTGTATGTAGTATTTAATACCACTAGTAAGTTCAGTTGTAGTGTCAACTGTTTGCCAGCCAGCAGTTGTTAATGTTGCTGTATAAACAACAATCTTTGAATCTACATAGTTCTTTGTTGCTGCATCTTGTGCTTTTGTTGGGTCTTTTACGTTGACTATTCTGCGTGTACACATATTTGAATTGTCATTACCAGAACCTACTGATACAACATAATCTTCTGTTGCTACTGATGATTCACCTAAAGCTACTGATGATTCACCTTCACATAGTGAAAGAGTGCCTAAAGATACACCATAAAAATCTGTTGATTTTGAATCTGCACCTATTGAAATTGAATGGTCTGATATTGCTTGTGACCTAAGACCAATAGCTATTGTTTGACCATTTTTTGAAAGAGATTCTCTACCTATTGCAATCTCTGAACCTTGACCGCCCTCTTCATTTGCAGAAATAGCAGATGAATTATATCCTATTGCTATTGAGCTGTTAGTATTTGCAGTTGAACCTTTACCAACTGCCACTGCATTAGTTGTATTTACAGCTCCGTCACCAAAACAAGTATTATTGCTTACAGCTTTTTGTGACATAACATCTTCTTCACTTGTCCCTGTGGTTTGTACAACTGTTACACTGCTTCCTCCACCAGCTTGTGCAATCTGTGAATCTACATAATTTTTTGTAGCTGCATCTTGTTCATCTTCAGGATTTCTTACATTTATTATTCTGCGTGTACCATAGTTAGCATTATCTGTACCATCACCTACAGATACTACTGATGGTTTTGTAGCTTTTGAATGTGAACCTAATGCCAATGCATAATATGAATTTACTCCTACATTTGCACTTTCACCTAATGAAACAGAATAATTACTTGATGCTTTTGTATTAAAACCTAATGCAACAGATGCTGGAGAAGTTGCTATTGCTCCATCACCAAACGCTGATGAATAATCACCATTTGCTTGTGCCCCATTACCAAACGCTGATGAATAATCACCTGCTGCTTTTGCATTTTTACCAAACGCTGAACAATAATTAGTTTTTATACTTGAATTATATCCAAAAGATGTATTCTCACTTACAGCTTTCTGTGACATAACATCTTCTTCACTTGTGCCTGTTGTCTGTACAACTGTTACACCGCTTCCTCCGCTTGATTGTGCAATCTGTGAATCTACATAATTTTTAGTAGCTGCGTCTCGTTCGTTTACTGGGTCTGCTACATTGACAATACGTCTTGCACCATAATTACTGCTTAATAAAGCTCCACTTCCTACTGATACTACCATTGGTTCATTTGCTACTGAACCAGCACCTAATGCTACTGAATACTCTGCTTGTGCTTTTGAATTACACCCTATTGCTGTTGATTCTAATTCGTTCGATACTGAATCTTCTCCTATTGAAATTGTTTTTTGTGCAGTAGATGTTGCTCCATATCCTAATACTACTGAACTTGCACTAGATACTTGTGCCCCATTACCAAAACAAGTATTATTTGTTACAGCTTTCTGCGACATAACAGATGTTTGAGATGTACCTCTTTCTTGTACTATGGTTACATCACTTCCACCAGCTTCTGCGACCTTATTATCTACATAATTCTTTGTGGCTGCATCTTGGTCGTTTTCAGGGTCTTTAACATTTACAATTCGTCTTGTACCATAATTAGCATTTGAGCTTCCGTCTCCTACTGATACTACTGATGGCTCATTAGCTTGTGAACGTGAACCTATCGAAACAGAATAAGCATTTGTAACTTGTGCATCATATCCTATTGATACGGAATCACTGCCACCTACTATGGCACCGCTACCTATTGCAGTACCACGTTGAGTTCCACCATTTGAAGCTGAACCTATGGCAGTTGTAGATATACCTTGTGCTTTTGAATTATTACCTATTGCAGTACTGCTAACCGAAGCATTTGCACCTGCTCCGTATGCTACTGCACCATCTCCATTTATTGATGAATCATAACCAAAACATACATTATCGCTTACTGCCTTTTGTGACATAACGTCTGTTGTGCTTGTACCTCTTGCCTGTACTATATTAACTTCAGGTATCTCATCAGGTATATTTGCAAGTTTTTCTTTTTCTTCTGTTGTGAAATCCTCTGTGGATAAACCTTTACCTTCTACTGCATCTACCTTTGTAGCAAGTGAATCTGTTACTGCCTTTTGAGACATTACATCTTCTTCTGATTCCCCAGTTTCTTGTACTACATTTACACCACTTCCTGCTTCTGCTACTTTATTATCTACATAATTTTTTGTAGCAGCGTCTTGTGCATTAACAGGGTCTTTTACATTAACTATTCGTCTTTTACCATAATAAGTACTTGAGCTTCCGTCTCCTACTGATACTACTGATTGTGCTTCTGCTTTAGAATATGAACCTAATGCTACTGAATAATTATAAGATTCACTATTCTTACCAATAGCTACTGCATATTTAGAAAAAGAATCTCCGCAAGTTGCTGTATCTCCTATTGTTACACAATAGTTCCCATAACATTTACTGTTATTCCCAATAGAAATTACATTGTTAATACCAGTTGTCTTTACATTGTCACCCAAAAGCATATTATTTGATACAGCCTTTTGTGACATCAAATCAGTTTCACTAGTACCTCTTGTCTGTACAATAGTTGGTACTTTACCATCTACTTCTTCTTTTGTATAAGCATCTACATCTCCAGCTGATAATACAACGTTTCCTTTCTGACCATTAACTGATTGTACTTCGTCTGTAGGTGTCTGCAATTCTACCCAGTCACTAAGTGTTGTTCTTGTCTTTGACCTACTGTATTTTTTAGGTGTTTCATCAAGGATATATGTCTTGTTTTGGTCTGTACGTATGCATATATCGCCTTTTTCAGCTCCTTGTATGTTTAACATCTGTTCTTCATCTTCTGCGACAAATGTGTCTGTTATTGCTAATGATGGTATTACAGAGTTGTCAAGTTTGCCCTCACTGTTTATTACAGGTACGTTACCTTCTTCATTACCTGTGTTACAGTATGCCGCTGTGCCTAGCTTATCTATTTCATCTGTTACTGCTTTCTGTGACATTACTGCCTCTTTAGATTGTCCTGTGGTTTGTACTACATCTACGGAGCTTCCTCCTCCACCTCCTCCACCACTGCCATTCAACGCAATGTATTTTAAATATACTTCTTGCCTTGAATTTGGTTCTAAATCAGATATATCAGGTGTACCATCAATTATGTTGTGTAGTAACATATCTTGGTCGCTTATCGGTTCGGGTAAATCTTCAATCGTTATTTCTTTTTCTTTGTCTGCCATTTCTATCACTCCTGTATTTTATTTCTATTAATCTGTTCTTCAATAAATGGTATGAAATATTCATCAAGATAGTCTTTAGCACTTTTGCCAACAGGATTACGTTCTCTGTCACGAATAATATCTTCACTTATTTGTGGAACATCTATTAAAGTTGTATTAGATGAAATACAATAAATAATTTTTTTATATACATCTTCTAATAGAGATTCGTCATCACAAATATATATACTATATACGTGTTCATCATTATGGATTAACGAACCGTGCTTATCGGTGAATAATAGTATTCCATTCCTATTTTCACAATAATGTTCTGCTTGTATCTTATAAATATCTTTTAAGTTGTAAATTATCTTATCTTGAGAAAGTAAAAACATATATAACCTCCTGTGCAAAATCTTTGATTTCTGGACGTTAATTAATCTCTCCGCTTATTAATTCAACGCTTCCTTTTTCAGGTTCTTCTCCGTCTATCTCTCGTATCCATTCTTTAGCTTCAGCTAAATCTACGTTCCTCCACCTTTCAATGTATCTTTCCCTTGAAAGCGTGTCTTGAGATAGGTCTTTTCTGTCTTCTTCTCTCTCTTTGTCTTCGTTCTGAATAATAGAATCGTCAAATTGAATGTTAATTTCTTCAGTGTCTATATGGAATTGATTCGTTATATCACCAATAGAACCTATCGCTCTGACAATGTCTTCTATTGTTTCTCTCAATAGCTTGTTGTGCTTGGATACAGTTGCATATAATACGTTGTTGCTGTTCTCTACCTCTGTTGCAGTCTTAGGTGAGTATGTGTTCTCATCAAAGGTTAAATACCTTATACCAAACCCTATCTTCGCTCCTAACATCTTTAGGTTAGTGTTTAATGCATTGATATGTTCTTCTATTCTTAAATTACCATTGACTTCCTGTATGTAGTTCTTGACGTTTTCTTCATCAGAAAATCCGTCTCCTAATACGTGGAATACTATGTCGTTAGGGTCAAAGTTAAATTCATTCTGTCCAGTAGTTGGATTGAACCTTAATACTTCTTTGGTAGTGAATAACCGCTTCCTGCCTAGCTGTATCTCATTGGTGAAACTGTCATAGTCTATGTCTATACTCTTAATTACGTCTATTGCGTTCGCATATATGGATATTCCATAAGGCGAGTAAAGGTCTATGTTGTTCTTTATGTTAGGTGTTATAATCGCAAACCACGGAATAGTATCTTTGGTATCAAATTCTGTTACATATGTGTCGTTTAAATACTCACTTATGATGTTTTTGTTACCATCAGTCAAGAATTGATAGTTCTTGATTACATAGTTACCTATTTCATTCCTAATGTGTAAGCTAACTACGCACTTGTATTCACCATTACTTAACTTCTCATACGTGATTACAGCTATCTCTTTTATTTTGTCTCCGTCCCATGAAAGTGGGTAAAGGTTCTCTGCATTTATGTATTGAAGTTTTACTTTTGATTTGGAAAAATCTGTAGTCTTTCTGTCATCTTCCTTGACAAGAATGTTATCTATATTTGCTGTTATACACCCTGTGCCTAGTGCAAAAGATATTTCTATAGCCCTATTCATTAACAACTGGAAATCATTCTCATCAAGTATCTCGTTAAGAGTATTAGTGTTCGTTTCGTCCTTTAAAGATATCATAACTTTTTCATTGAATAGTAAGTCTGCCATCTTTTCACATATGAATTTAGGCATCTGTAATGACATTCTTTTTAATTCTACGTTCTTAACACCATTGTATACTGTGTATGTGTGGAATTTGTCAACATCGCCTCTGTACCATTCTTTCCAGTATATGATGTTGCCTATGAACTCTGTGTATGCTTTGGTGTCATATCCTAATCCTCTAAGATACTCACATACGTCCATGTTCTACCCTCCCATCATCATATACAGCTAACCATATGTTATTAAGTAACCTGTTATTCCAGCCTTTGTGAGGTTTCTTATATACGTTAATATTAGCCTTGATTAGTATCTCATGGCTGTCTATATCCCAACACGTGGCAGATTCAGCGACTTCGTATCCTTCATCAGTGTGCATCATAACATCTGAATTAACATATGTTGGTGCATTACCTGATATCAAATATTCTAAAGTGTATGTGCATATTTCTCCGTCTTTTGTATCGCTTATTTTTAGCTTCTGTATTATGTCTTTGGTATCTTCAAATTCGTTTATCTCTTCTATCCTTGTTACTTTTATACCCATTTAAATACCCCCTGCAGATGTTGTTGTGCCAATACTTATTGAATAACGATATAGAATGCCATAAGTGTTCTTAATACCGTTCATTATTGCTTGTATTGCCAATCCATCAACGTCTGACTTGTGTTTAATCTTTGAGTATTTATGAAATAATATGGAGGATGCCAAAGATGCATTAATACCTATCGTTTTAAGTTTGTTTTCAGAGAAATAATCTACGTTTATTTTCTTGGGTAATTCTTCGTCTTTTATTTGTTCTACTAAGTCATTACACCTATTCTCAAAAAATACGTGTGATGATATGTTTATAGCTGCATCAAATATGTCTTGATTGTATGTGTGTACAGGTGTGCATAGGTCCTCAAGGTAATGGATAGCCCTGCCTAGACTGGTTGACCCATCTAAGTTATTTTTCTTGCTTTCTATTGCGTTTTCATAGTGCTTATAAAACCTTGATAATGCACTGTCGTATCCGTCTACAAAATTCTTACCTGTTGACGGATTGTAAAAATGACCCTTATATCCGCTTTCGTTTTCGTCAAAGTCGGGCTGTGTTGAATAATGGATTATTCCGTCTTTTAACTCGTTAAGCGACTTGTCATCTAACATTTTTAACGCTGTGGTTGTAATGTAAATATGTGTTTTAGTATCCAAAAAACCACCTCAAATCATTGTACATATTAATCTGTACAATATTTCTTTATTTGTGGGATTTTTTGAATAATTACATGGTTCTATATATAATTTTACTATATCTCACTCTGTATTGCTATTAACTTTTTATTAAAATTATATACCGAATATTCAAATGCATCTAGGAAGTCTATTTCTACTGTACCATCGTCAAGCCTTGTATCTATCTTCTTTTCTTCCCATACAGCGTTGTTAAACGCTCCGATGGTATGTTTACACTCTCTCTGTATGAATAACCTGCCTTGACCGAATAATTGACACGTTAACTGTATTCTGTCGTTAATAGTGCCTTTCTTACAGTCTTGTATACGTATGGGTAAACCCTCGCTTATGCACATTGTCTGCATTCCTCTGCTTATTATCTGACCTAATGCTCCGTAGTCTGCATAGCATATTGTAGGGCTTCCATATTCATTACATATATATTGGTAAAATTGCTTGAAATGTTCGTATATATCTTGAGGTTCATGGATACCATCAAGGTGCTTTTCTGCCAATATATACACGTTCCTTAATCCTTCTCCAAACCCTGTGGCTATGAATACAGTTTTAGACACGCTCGCTCCATAGTCTATCCCTATAGTTATGAATGATAGCTTCTCTTTGAGCGTGTCAAATATGTATTTGCTCGGATTATCTGCAAATACTCGGTATATTACCCCCTCTGCAGCTACCCATTTACCTAGTATAAACCTCTCGTAAAATACACCTGTAAACTCTCTTTTAATGTTGGTTATAAAATCCTTGTCAAGCGTTGTATTGTCGTCTATTAGGAACTCATATAGTTTTAAGTCTAGTTCGTTTTTTCTATCCATATAATCACGCTTTAACCAATGACCGGGAGCATCCGGGTTAGTTGTACCTATTAACCATGCATTCGGCATAGATAACCTTGACAGTAGCATACTGAAGAAATCTGACGTAAAAAGCGTTATTTCGTCACAATATGCACCTGTCAACGTCATTCCTCTGATTTTATTCTCCGCCCTCAAGTCGTTTGCACCCTCGAAAAATACCTTCCGCCCGAAGAGTTCCCCACATTTGGCAAAAATGGAATAGGTGAAATCGTTCCCACATATATCAGAGATGAAATCAATACAATTTCTCCGTACGGACGTTATTGTCTTTGCACATATGATAAAAGTATCTGTAGGTTTAGACTTAGCCACCATTACTATAAATGCCAATAACGATACGAACGTTTTTCCCGAACGTACCGAACCGCTTAATAGGTTAATTCTTGCAATATTTCCTTGTACTATATCTCTTAAAAAGTTTTGTTGTTTTGCCGTCAATTCTTCCATATATTCACCTATTTTCTACATATAGTAGAATGTTAGCATTTAAAGCGTGTAAATGCTACTATTACAAGAATGCTTGCAATATATGCATATATAGGCAAAACCACGCCCGAAAGCGTGGCACTAAATGAAAAAATTGGTATATTAAGAGAAAACTTTATTATATTAGCATGGTTAAAAATGCAAGTCAATATAAAACCACCTATAAGCTATAAGCGTATAGGTGGAAAATAATAGAGTTTTTAAAACTATAAAAACCTGAAAACAAAAAACCGATTGACATTTATATTATAGCATACAATTAAAAGTATATCAATAAAAAAATACCTACTCAAAAAGTAGGTAACTACATAAAACTTTTAAGCTTTCAACGTGTATATACTAATACAAGCGTTCTAAAATGTCAATAGGTATAAAAGTACCACCTTGTATAGGTGGATACTTTAAGAAATATATTGTATAAAACAAACCGCCTAAATAGTAGCATAGGCAAAAGGTAAAAGTCAATAAAAAAAGAGTATTGCCGTATAGGCATACCCTAAAAAAACACAATAAAATAGCCACTTTATTGCTTTCATATATTACCATAGGTGGAAAGAAAAGTCAACCGACTAAAAAGCGGTTAGCGGTTTCTCCGGCAAGCGTTTCCCCGAGTGCCATTATATCCGGAATAGCGGAAACGTAAAAAGCGTTTTAAGGCGGTAAAAACAAACGTTTTAGCGGTTACCCGTGTAAACATACTTGTAATAGTAAAAAAGCGTAAATTTAAGCGTTTAAAAGCGTTTACAGGTATATACACTGAAAAGGCGTATAAGTAAAAAGCGGTTAGCGGTTTAAGCGTGGGAATCTTCCGGGAAACAAGCCCGGGAAGAAAGCCCGGCACTCATAGCAAGAGAAAAGCCGGGGAAGCCGGGGAAGCCCGGCAAGCTACAAGGATAAAAGCAAGTTAAGGAAAGTAAAAAAGTCGCTAGCTTTGGCGGTATTTTTTAGTTTTATGCTATCAATGTTGTGTTTATCAGTTATTACGCTATTAATAGCGTTAAAGCGGTTTAAACACGCCAAACAGCCGTTTTTATAGGTGAATAGATACACGTCTCCGCTAGCCCTTAAAATGCTATTTATACGGTTTAATCGTGTTTTATGATTCATCTATCCCACACTCACGTTCTAGCGTTTCAATCCTCTGTATAACATTATTGGTTTCCGTGAATTTGATAGAATACTCAAACGCTATTTTTATAGCGTTTAGTTTTATAGGTTTTGGCGTGTCTGGATTTGTTGCTATTTCAAATAGAATCTTAGCCATTTCGCCAATGTTGTTGGATAGGTATCCGGTTACGTGGGTTAGTATTTCGTCCTGTGATTTCCGATACATTTGCCGGAATTCATCGTTGGCGATATACTTCTCCAGTGTCTTTTTAGACATATTTAATTCCTTAGCGGCGTCCTCTCTGTTCGGATTTGACAATAAAACCGCTATAATATAGGCATATCTCTCTTTCCTGCCCATTAAATCACCTTTTTTCTGTATATTTTTACCAAAAAAAGAAAAGTTTAAAAAAAGTGTTGACAAACATTGTTATAATGTGGTATACTATAAATAGTGAGTGAGAGAGACAAACTCAACCACCACTAAAAGCGAAAAGGAAAAACAAAAATAAGCGTGTAACCTTGGCTGGCACTGCACTTTATTAATGAATTTCCACCAACATTATAACACTTTAGCATTACATTGTCAAGCGTGAACCTTGAAAATTGAATAACTATCGTTAACGGATTGATACGCGGTTTTAGCACGTTTGAGATATCGCCACGATACTTATTTTAAAAATGAGTGGAGCGAAAAAATATCGTCAATGAAATTGATATTCCGTCAATTTGCCAAAATAAACCTGCACCGCCCTACGGAATAATTAGGGGACGATAGCACCTAAAAAAAATTATGAATGGAGATTTTAAAAATGGCAAAAATTACGAGAGAACAAATCGAAAAAATAAATTCAGGTTTAAAAAATGGCTTTAAATTTGATTTGGAGCGTTTTTTCATGTGGAATGAAAAAAGCGTAATAAAGCAAATCAAACTAGATTCCGAACAAGTTTTGCAGGTATCTATTCATTACACTACGGGAAACGAAGGGGAAGCTATCCCAACGCTACACTTGCATAAGGGAACAATTGACGGAGATTTTATCAGTTTTTCAGGTTTAGGTCAATCTTTCCAAATAGGTGAACCACAAAAGCGAAGAAATTTCAATTTTTTAGCAAAACTTACGGCAAATAATTCGGATGAAAGCTTAATTTCTTTAGCAAAGATATTATAGGAAATAATCTGGGGGGAATCCCCCCCTGCATGATAAAAACTAAATGAAAAAATTTAAAAAAGAGGGTATAAAAATGGATATGAGAGAAATTGAATTAAAGTGTGAAATTTTAAAAAATTATAACGAAACTGACCGTAACGAAATTTATGCATTAGATGAATATTGCCAAGGTATGTATTCATTTGAAAATGGTTATGAATACTTAGAAAAAGCCCTTGAATTATTTAAACAGGGTGACTATGTCTATTATGACAATGTGTTAAGTTATAGAGATTTGGCGGAAATGTTTGTCAATGAGGGTTGGTTTAGTGACATTCCCGAACATTTAGAGAAGTATATTGACATTGACGCCATCGCTAACGACTTAATGTATGAGTATGAAAAATTATCAACCGGAATGATTAGAGTAGACTAAAAATCGGGGGGATTTTCCCCCCTCCGATAAATAAAATGGAGGTTTTTGAATATGTTTGATGAATTAATTTTGAGTGATGAATTTTTAGAGTTACAAGAAAAATATGGGGAATGTTTTGGGATTGACGAGGAAGACTTAATCCAAATTTTAGAGGGAGGAATAGAATAATGTCAAGGTACTATTTATACAATGTAGGTGGGGAAAAGTGGGTAATTGATACCCACTCATACTCAATCGATACTTTTTATAGTAGCGGTTGCATAAAAAAACATACTAAAACATTTGGGAAAAGAGATATATCCGGGCTAATTAAACGCTATCAATCATATGTAGGTTTGGAGAATTCATATTTTAAAGATTATTTTATCTATCACCATTTTATGAGTGAAAAAGAAAAAGCGGAATGTAAAGTTAAGCCCGATGAATTTATGATTAAGCTAATAACTAAAACTGACGATATAAGCGAAATATTCAGGGAATTATTAGGGGGAAAAGTGGCGTAAAATAGGGGGAAATATTCCCCCACATGATAAATAAAAATAAAGGAGATTTTAAACTATGTTTACAGAAAATGATTGCAGGGAATTTGAGGAAGATTATTTGACTGGATATAAATTTGCTCATAATGATGAATTTGAATTTTTGCAAAAATACGGTTTATCAATTGAACCTTATGATATTTACAGGGTAGATGAAAACGACAAAGATACAATGCATACAGAAAAAGACGAGCATACGTGGGACGATGTAGAACATGCAAAAAAATTGTTAGACGATTTAGCACGAGAAATTGGTAAGTATTTGGTAATTCCATCTAAGTTAACCGATGACATGTTATCCCATATAGAGTTTGTTGGTAGTTTAGTTTTTGATATTAATGAGGATTTTTCATACGATATGCAGGTTAGCGATTATAACCACGCGATTGACGAGTTAAGCTACGAATTTGAATACAAGCGTGTAGAATTGGAAACACAATTAGAATATTATAACTATATTCAAAATTTGAAAAATCAAGGTAAAGATGAATAAAATAGGGGGAATATTTCCCCCACCTAATAAATAAAATGGAGGTTTTAAAATGGACGAATATAGACAAGAAGTAATTAATTGGACGGATACCCTAGACTTTATCCCTACAAGGGCGGTTGTCTTATTAGCGGAAAATAAACTTGATAACATTATTGAATTAACCCCAAAAGTAAATGAAAATGTTCTTGATTTTCCTACATACGATACTATGTGGCGATTCAAAAATGGATTTGATAGTTTGTGGATAAAAAACAATGCAAATAAATTCCGGGAAATAGGTTTCCGGGTATTTGATAGTGATATCTTCGGAATAATATTTGGGCTAGAGGATACAAACTTCGATTTTTATTTTGAACACTTTGAACCATTATACAATGCTTTTTATAGCTTGCCGGTGGCAAAACATTAATTTTAAAAAAGTGTTGACAAACATTATTATAATGTGGTATACTATAAATAGTATGAGGAGGTGACAACATGAGTATGCCAGAAAGCTTGAATAACTATGCAAGCACTAAAGAAAAAGCGAAAGAGTGGGGGGTTCAGTGGATATCTGTTATAAAATATTTGCAAACTGATAGAATCCCTAATGCAATTAAAGTCGGCAACACGTGGTTAATCCCTAAAGATGCTACTAAACCTAAAGATAAAAGACTTGTAGAAAATCGAAATAATTAATTTATCTATATAAACGACAAAGACTACAACCAAATAAAAAGATTTTTTCAAACCTATTTTATAGGTGTAGCCTATTTAGTTTATATCATAGGTAAAAAAAGAAAGCAAGTAAAAATTTAAATTAATAAGGAGATTTTAAAATGAAAAAAATGTTTGTAATTGATGACGATAATAAAATTTATGAGGTGACAAAGCTCCCTGAAGATGATAGCGTCAAGCAATTTATGTTAGACAACATGACGCCTATCACATTCAAAGATATTGAGGAGCAAAAAAAGGATATCATAAAATCCTACTCCGATGCAACAGGTAAACCTAAAGGAAAGTTTGACGGATACGAATTTATCTTTGACTATGAACAGGACGAAACCTTAGGTAATTTAGAATGGCTAGAGGAAAGACTAGAGGATGCAACGGAAATAAATATTAATGATGATGTGTATCAATCGTTCTACAACGAGGCTAAACAGTACGGATATTGTGGGTAAAGCGTGGGGATTTCCCCCACCACCTAATAAATAATAAAGGAGATTTTATAATGGAAAAATTAAATCAAAAAGAATTAAACGAACTAATGTATAAACATAGGATGTCAGATGATTTAGTATTTGAAAATCTTGATTTGTCGGGGCTTAGCTTTGAATATGCTAATTATTATTGTGGTGGTTTTAGAAATATGAAGTTCGATAACTGTAATTTATATCGAGTTAGCTTTGACGGATGTAGGATTTTAGATTGTACTTTTAGCGGTTCTACTATTAACTATGTGGGGTTTGAAGAAGCTACAATAACTCACTCAAGTTTTGATAAAGCGACAATAAAAAATTCTGATTTTTCAAGAGCTTCTCTCTCTGATGTAGACTTCTTTAAAGCTAGTATTGATGATACAAGTTTTGCAAATGGCACTTTTAAAAATGTAGATTTTTGCAGGTCTAAACTTTCAGATGTTAGCTTTGATAACTTATATTGTGATGATTTGTCCTTGTTCTGTTCAAGCATCGAGAATATCTCTTTTAATACCGGTAACGTGGGTAATATCACTTTATCAATAGCTAATTAATAATATTTAATATAATTTTACTAGAAAAAGAGGGTGGAAAATGATAGTATATGTAATATATAAAATATTTCAGTGTCTAAATAAAATAAAAGAGGGTAATTTTAATGTTGAATAATGTTTGTTTAGTGGGTAGGTTCACCCAAAATCCTGAACTTAAAAAAACTCAAAGCGATAAGTCAGTTGTTAGCTTTTGCCTTGCTGTTCAAAGGAATGGTGGGGCGGATAAAGTAACAGACTTCTTGGATTGTGTCGCTTGGAATAAAACAGCCGAATTTATCACCAAATATTTCTCTAAAGGTAATCTTATTTCCCTTATTGGTTCTGTCCAAACGAGGAATTATGTCGATAAAGAAAATAAAAAGAGAAAAGCTGTTGAAATTTTAGTTGAAAGTGTTCATTTTGTAGAATCTAAAAAGCAAAATGTAGATGAAACCCCAGTTAATAATTCTGAATTTTTAGATATTGATAACAGCGAGGAGGATTTGCCATTTTAAGTAAAGAATTAAAAGAGTTTATCTATTTTGTCCTTACCCTGACATCATCAGGGATATGCACATTATTTTGTTGTGCTTTAATCCATAAGATATGTTATGCAATTTATGGGCTAGGAAAGATACCTCTTGAAATAAAGCTAGAAGAAGTGTGGGCGGATAATAAAGACAATGTATTAATGAATCAAAGGAGAATAAATAAATGGATATCAAGGGAAATTTACCAGCATTTAGACACGTTACAAGAGATGAAATCGAGTGCAAAGTATCAGTTGTAAAGCCTGATAAAGGTGTAGCATTATTCATATACAAAACAGCTAGAACAGATGTGGCAATACTTAATGAAACGGTCGGGGCTTTGAATTGGCAGTGTGAGTACAAGGAAATTAAAGGCAATATGTATTGTGGCGTATCAATCTATAATTCAGATACATATCATTGGGTCACCAAATGGGATTGTGGCGAACTAGGAGAATCAGGAGATAAGAACAAAGGCGAAGCCTCCGACGCTTTTAAGCGTGCCTGCTTTAAGTGGGGAATCGGTATAGAACTTTATACCTCTCCCTTTATCTGGATACCTGCTAGCAAATGTAATATGGCTGGTGGTAAATGCTATGACAAGTTTGCTATCGAAAAAATTGCTATTGAAAACCATACAATTACAGGTCTATCCATACTCAATAAGTCAAAAAATAATGAGCGTGTATTTATGTGGTACACCAAACCAAACAAGCCAGTGCATAGGGATAGTGATGATTCTCCTATCGACTATGATTTAGACCCTTATCGTTTTGAGGATATGACAATAGCTGATTAATTTTTATTAGGACGTGATATTATGAGTGCCCCATTATATAACCTTTCAAATGAATTTCAGAACCTGCTGTATGTAATAGAAAGCCAAGAAGATGAATCCCCTGATGGGGATATCATCTCCCAGCTTGAAGAAATTAACGAGGAATTTGATAAGAAAGCATCCAATATTGCTATTATGATTAATACCATACAGTCTGAATGTGATACCATTAAAGCCGAAATAGATAGACTGAAGAAGAGATGCCAATCAAGAGAAAATC
>CAMWUK010000023.1 GCA_947177415.1 uncultured Clostridiaceae bacterium | reverse complement strand
TATATCAACCATAACATTATCTTTATCGTGTTTTCTGTACCATTTCAAAGCACTATTTAACTCTTTTATTTTTCTCTCTAAATAACTTTTTTCTACTTTCTTCATAATAATCACTTCCCTTTTTCTTTTTTTCTTTTTGGTCACATCTCAGCAAGCCAAGATCCAAAAATTCTAGCATTAGACAACACATATACTCTTTCTCTATTCGCTACCATGGGTCTTACACTTTCAAGAAATTTCATGTGTCGTTGCTTGCGTTGCTTGCCAGTTTTGAATCTATTGATTTGCTCAGTCTAACCAAAAAGGTTAGTTTTTAATTTAATACAAAAAGTTGCTTTTCTAGTAAGTAGCAACTTAAAATAACTTTATGTAAATATGTAAAAACTTAACTCTTCTTACCCCTTGTCAGAATTGACTTGAAATTGAGGTTTGTGACAATTGTCACTAAAACAAGATTCTTATTTTTTTGCTATTCAAATTATTTTACGTTTCTTGCAATTCTCGATAAGAAAAGAGAAACAACTTTATTCAAGTTATATCATAGCTGATATAAGTTTTGTTTTTTTCGACTGCCTACATTGTTTTATGCTGCCTATCCAGCAAAATAGCAACAATTTCAGCAAATCTTAGGTTTTACAAAATCTAAACCTTTAATCACAATAAATTACATTCATTGTGACACTCACTTACTAACGCCTTGCAATGCGAGCCACGCTAGTAACTGATATGTCTGTTTATAGCACAGTGTTTAAGCTCTCTATTTTTCGACTGTGTGGCTGTGTGGCTGTCTATTTCGCCTCGATAGTCTGGCTATCGTGCTATGTCATTGTGACATTGATAGGAACGTCACGACATACAAGCCGTTTTTGTAAATAGTAACCAGCATCTTCACTGGTAATTTTTTAGTTCTGGGAAACTAGTTATCAGATTTGACAACTTTCAAGAAATACGATATACTTTACTTGTCTAGGGTAAAGTGTTTATCACTTTTCTTGAAATTTCCCTGTTTCGTTAAGAAATGGGGATTTTTTCTTTTTAGTCCTCAATTCTTAACTTTATACCAGACTTTGAAAACTCTACTTTGAATTGCTGCTCTGAAAACTGTTTCATGAATGCTTCTAGTACAACATTCATTTTCAAATCGTAACTATCACAAGTTTTCTTGAAACTGTCTGATATTTCGGTATCAATTGAGGTTGCAAATTGTTTTCTCATTTTTGCTTACCTCCTTTTGATATATTAATTATATCATATACTGTACTAGTTGTCAACTAGTTTTTTATGGTTTATAACAATATTTTTAGGTTGCAACCCTGATAAAATGCTATAAGTTTGAATAAAATCAAAAAGGTGCAAGACCTTAATAACTTAATAAGACCTTACACCTTTTTAATTGGTTAATTTATGTAATTGCTACGCTATTGCGTCAAGTCGTTCTTTTATTTTTCGTAACTCGTCCTCAAGAATACGTACTCTTATGATAAGCATTTCTTTTTCATTCTCTACTTTTAAAGCATTATCAAGTTTTCTTGATAAATCAAGATGACCTTCTGCCACTGTTTGGATGTTTTTATCTGTTACATTCTCTAAATGCAATTCAAGACTTGTTAATTTATTTTCAATAACATTTAGTTTTTCAAGTTTAGATAAAATCAAGTCAAGTTTTTCATTGTCTGCCATACTATCACCTGCCTTTTTTCATTTTGTTATTTTCATTATAGCAAAAAGCGAAAAAGGTGTAAAGCCTTATTAAGTTGTCAAAGTGCTTTAATTATGTTATAATTACTTTTAGAGGTTAAAGGGACTTACATGAGATATAATCTCAATGCCCTTTTGGTTAACCATTGGTTACATAGTCAATGTATTCGGCTTCTGTTGTGAATAATATGTATTTGCCGTCTACATATCCCATATAACCATAGGCTGTATAATAGCCCTTCACGGTTACCACCTCCTATTTAGTTATTTAAGATAAGCAAGGGATTAAGTTTGGGCTTGTTACCCTTGCTTTATCTTATGTATTTATTATGCACTATTTTTTAGTGGTTGTATATTGACAATATACACTAATAATAAGTGTTCATTTTGTGTATATTGCACACTTATTATTAGTGGTCATTGACAAAAAGTAAACTATCAAATACAATCACTAATTATAAGTGTTTTTAAGGAGAATATAAAAAATGATTAGATATAAAATTGATATAATGAAAGCCTTAAAAGAAAAGGGATACACCAGCTACAAGTTAAGACAAGATAAAATTTTTGGAGAAGCCACCATGACAAAATTTAGAAAAAAAGAATATATTAATTTTGATAATTTAGATATTTTATGTGAATTGTTAGAGTGTCAGCCTGCTGATATTATAGAACATGTGAAAAAGATTGATACTAATAAAGAATATAAGATATAGCTAAAGATTTCACCAGTAGAAGAAAACTAAAAAAATTAACTGGTGAATTTATACAAACGAGTAATAGTTATAAGATTTATTTACCAGTAAAAAATAATTGTTCAAATGGCTCTTGATGTGTTTTTGAATTTTAGACTTGTGTTATTTTGGATGGTGTGATATAATCTAGGGTTATCAACATTTTTATGTGGATAACTTTTGATATCAAATTGATATCATTGTAATATCGCAAAATCGAACGCTTTAGCGTGATAAAGTGCTTTATCATACATCTTGCCAATTCACCACTTTAACGCACTAAAGTATTTTGCCCAAATTACACCAGCACAAAAGTTGCAGTTATGTACTATTCATAACTTGATTATGCTTGATATTCTTGTGTTTTGCACTGGGGGTATGTTTACATTTTAAACTCAGTTTCCCACCACCAGAAAGCTCTTATCAGTTCCATCCACACATCAACTTCAAAATCTAAATTTTACCCTAAAATTAGTTCGGTAATCGGTTCGGTAGACCCTTGATTTTCCTAGCTTTTTACCATTTTCACACTCTCCAAATTCTCAAAAATCCAACCTCAAATCCTCTAAAACCCTTATGAAATCAACACATTCTCGAACTCACCGAAAAATTTATATATTTCAAAAAAATAATTCAATATTTTCACTCCAAAATTTAATATAAAATCCTCAACAAATTCAATAAAATCAATACTTTCAGAGGTTATCCAAGTTTAAAAATCTCCTCTTCCACCGAACCCTGTACAAGAAACAAAAAAAATTATTATGGTAAATCTACAGAAAACGACCTCAAAATCAATTTTATTTGCAAAGCCTATCACTTTATCAAATAAGATATAAAAAATGAAATTTATATCCAAAAACTTTATTTTTTCTCCACAATCTTATATAAAATATTTTAGGCATATATACATGATAAAAATGCATTTAAAAAGTAGAATAATTATTATATAGCAAAATGCATATTGAAAACAAAATGAAAAAATACTATTCACTAAATGGAGGAATTCTTAATGACTAAAAAAGATATTTTTGATATAATCATAGAAAGTATTACAAAAGATTGGAATGATTCTATGAAACAAAGAAAAAGAGAACAATGGGAAATTCCCAAATATTCAAAATCAGAAATTAATAAAGCTGGTTCTATAATTGCAAATCCGTTCTCAACCAAAGAAGAACGTAACAATGCACTTATTATACTTAACAACTGGAGAGCTGCTCATGCTTATCCTTTACAGGTAATATGCAGTAATCTCCGTTTGCGTAATCCGGATGCTATCGTTGTACAACGATTAAAACGATTAGATTCTATTACTGGCAAAATAGAGCGTTTTCCAGATATGAGTTTATATCGTATGCAGGATCTTGGTGGTTGTAGGGTTATCGTGGATACTATAGACCAAGTATATGAAGCTGTAGATAGATATAAAAATTCTCGTATCCGTCATAAATTAAAACGGGAATATGATTATATTCAAAATCCAAAAGAATCTGGTTACCGTTCTTATCACATGGTATATCAATTCCATAGCGAAAATAAAGAAACCTATAATAAAAATATGCTTATTGAAATTCAATTTCGTACTAAACTTCAACATATATGGGCAACGGCTGTTGAAATGATGGGAATATATACAAAAAGCAATTTAAAATCCAGCCAAGGAGATAAAGGCATACTAAGATTTTTTACATTGGTGTCTTCAGTAATTGCTATTCAAGAGAATATGTCTATTTGTCCAAATACATCTAATGATATATATAAATTAGTAAAAGAAATAACACATTTAAATACAAAACATCATATAATTTCTACATTAAGTGGGTTAAATTTAGCTATCGACCATACAGAAAAAAATATAAATAATAAAAAAATATATTATATGTTAATATTAGATTATGTCAAAAGAATAATACGTGTTGTGGAATTTAAATCTTCACAATTAGAAGTTGCAACAAAAGTATATGGGAAAATAGAAAATGAAACAGATAAAAATGTAGTTCTTGTTTCAGCCAATTCTTTTAATGAATTACGAGCAGCATATCCAAATTATTTTGCTGATATATCTGGGTTTATAGATATGATAATGAATGTAATAAATAAATATAACTAATGGATAATTATATGACAGAATTATTCAATAAGGCAGATTCTCATCTGTCTTATTTTTATGCTCAAAAAATCATAAACACTCTTCCATCAAACATAGAAATATCAAATACCCAAACATCCTCTTCAACACTCCATTTTAAAAACTTTATAGTGGCTATCTTCCCAAAACTAATTATATTTGCAAATGTACAGATGGGGTGGGTATGTTTTACATTATTTAAAATTTTTTTCATTGTCTACTACTCTGCCACCAAAAAATAATGATAAAAATTTTAGGATATTTAAAAACAAAATATAGAAGTAGTATTCAGAAGCAAATACAACAGATTTTTTTATCAAAGCAAAAGGAGATTTAATTATGACAAACAACTTAAAACTTATTACAACTGAAACTTTTGGAGATTTATCTTGTAATTTCTATCACAATATAAATGATGACATTTTACTTACAAGAGCACAGATTGGATTAGCACTTGAATATACAAATCCAGATTCGTCTATGAGTATGATTCATAAGAGACATAGAAATAGACTTGATTCATTATCAGTAGTTACCAAACTGTTAAGTACTGATGGAAAAGAATATGAAACAATACTCTATACCTAAAGAGGTGTTATGGAGATATGTCGTTGGAGTAATAAACCTAAAGCGAATCAATTTATGGATTGGGTATGGGATATTATTGAAAAATACAGAAACCATGAATTAAGTTCTACCCAACAAATAGATATAACCCCTATTACAGAAGCAATTACCTCAATGTCACAAGCAATAACCACATTAACCAACAACATGACTATAATGCAACAAGATATCCATGAGTTAAAACAAGCACAATCCCAACCAACAATAGAAACTACATATAAGAAACCTTATAATCCTTGGTTTGCTAAAATGCAGAAAAAATACAAATTATTAGAAGAATATTTTGATATTACAAGAGGACAGCTATATAAGAATATCCTTTGGGAGTTAGAGAATTTATACGATATAGATACTCAACAGATACAAGCTGATTATTGCTACGAAAATAATATTTCATCTTGTTATCCATTAGAACCTTATGAATTTACACCAAAATACAGAGATATGATTGAACAAATTATAAATAGCAATCTTATTAAATATGGTATTGCATCTGAATCTGATCCAATTACATCAACAAAACACATAACTATATTTGATACAGCAATAACAGAGAACAATAACAGATAAAGAAGAAAATTAAAAAGAGAAGTAGATAATATAACTACGAATGCTATTTAATAACCATTAACAACCAAAAAGTCAAAAGAGTGATTTATAAGCTATGCGAAATAAATCACGTATATATCTTCTCTTGATTATATGAGTCTATTTAGATATTGACTGACACAAAATGACCTCTGTAGCAGACCCAAATGAAGAAAAGATTTGTATTTGGGTCTTCAGTAGCAGACCTAAACGCATTTGAGAGAAATTTATGTACTGAATTATTTTATAGAAGAATTGAGGTGATTTTCTATTCAAAATGTAGAAATACAAGTTAGAAGAGGAATTTGTTCTATGTAACTATAACCCATTTTAATTAAAAAGAAAGGAATAAATATATGACGAATGAGATTTTAGTAACTGGTAAACAAACATTTATGAACAAGGAAATTCCCGTTATTTTAGGTGGATTTGGCAATGGCAAAAAATGTATATGTGATAAAACTATTGCAGAGATCCATGGAGTTAGAGCAGGACATGTAAGAGATAATATTTTAAATAATATAAAAAGATTTGCAGAAAACATTGATTTTATTGATCTTGCTCAACGTTCCGATGAGAACGGAACGTTGGAATTACTTTTATCTTTAGGCTATTCAAAACAAACAATTAAGCAAGCGGAACATATTTATCTATTATCAGAACGTGGATATGCAAAACTAATCAAAATTATGGACAGCGACTTAGCATGGGAAATCCACGATAAATTGATTGACGAGTATTTTACCATGCGTGATGACATTATTCCCAAAATGACAGGATTAATTGCTACACTAGAATCTGAAGTTATAGGACTAAAAAATGAACTAAACCAAATAACCAACTTTATAACAAACAAAGTTGATATAGGATTTGGTACTCTAAAAAAAATAAACCTTGATTATATGGAATGTGTATCTGATAGTATCATGATGAACAATACATATAAAGTAAAAAATGATACAATTCATGATATTGTTTTAGAAATAAAAAAGTATGGTGATTATAGCTCAGAAAATAAAGTGTTTTCAAGGATTTATAAGTTAATGAATCAGAAATGTGGGATTGATATTGACAAATGCAAAGAAAACTACGTTTTTCAAAATCCAGATAAACCTGATATATCTCCTTGGAGTGTAATTATGAATTCTCCAATTTTGTACCAGATATTTATTGATGTTGCATCTGAAATGTTGAATCAATTAAAAACATACGGCTCCAGTGACGAATACATAATTTCATCTAATTTTGATGAATCTTTAGAGCAATTGAAACTTATCACAAAAGATAAGTTTGACTCTAATAAATTAGAAGCATATAAAAAAGTTTATAAATGCATGGAGAATATATTTGGTGTAGATTGGTCTTCAATTAAATGTAAAAGTAAAATTGAGGCAATTAAACTGAATACAGATTTGCAAGCTCTGTTTATCAAAGCAGTAAATTATATTCAATATAATAATGTAGTGTAGGCAGGTGATAACTTGCCTAACTATGTAAAAATACCACGAGAAATAATTTATGACAAAGATATAGGGGATAAGCGTGTAATCATATTTTCTTATTTATGTTCTCGTAGAGCCTTGGATGATACAGTAGCATTCAGTATTTCAGAACTTTGCCACTGGTCACACTTAAAGCCAAATTATCATGATGGAAAGATAAACCATAAATATCTTGAAGTGTTAGAACTGCTCTCCCACTATGGATATTTTGAAAGCTGTCCAGATTTTGAGAAATTAGCAAAAGAAAAGAAAAACTCCACAGATTACTATAATATCAAAATCAATACTGAGAAATTTGATATACCAGATAATTTTGGAATCATTTACTTTGATGAATTGGAGAAAATTTTAAATTTCAAAGAAGAATTAAAGGATGTTGAAATTGATACCACCAGAATGTCTTCAGCTTATATTTTATTACTCCTCTCCTACTTGCGTGTGAATATGAATCGTAATTCTAATAAACCATTGTGCTGTTATCGACTATACCAAAAAATTACAGAAGATATTGGATTGTCTGAACGTTACATATCAAGGATTGTAGAAATATTAGATGTAATGAATATTATCAAGTACCAGGAAGGTAAACGGATTAGATATAAAAAACAGGAAGATAAGTATGGTTTTTTAACTACACCAAAAGTATTTGCTGATTATAGACGCTATGTAAAAGATGAAAAAGGCAATCAAAAAGTTAATGTTGATTATGATTACAAGTATGAAATTCAAAAACAATTAGAAATTTTAGAAGAAAGCAATAGGATAATATAGAAATATATATCACAACACTGCAATATTAAATACTATTCAATTCATAAAGGAAGAAAGTGTGGCAACTTATGATAACTAAAATAAAAATTTTGAGAAAAGAAAAGGAGAAAATATTAACATATGACAGAAAATTTTTATAAAACAAGTAGCAATAAAATGAATTATTCCACTTTTGGAGGTTTGATTTATCTTTCAGATTATGATACTTCTCATACTCCTGGGAATATAGTTCAAAGGATTATCACTGATATGAACTTTGACAAACAATGTAAAAGAAACTCAGAAAATAGAGACAACAAAAAGAATTATCAGAAAGGAAAATAATTAATGGAACGATTGGAATATAAGAAATATAAAGGTTTAGAAAACATAATAACTATTGACTTACATAATGATTATACAATTGCTGCAATTCGTGCTTTCGATAAAGAAACACAAGAATATATTGTAGATTTATTTTTAAATGACAATCAAATTGATAATTGGAAGCCAATTAATAGTTACCAAAATATTAGGATTAAATCAAATCGAAACAGGATAAATTCTGTGATACTGAAACAAGTAGCTACATCCTTTGAGCAAGGATATTTTGATGACGACTTCCAGAAATATGAATATGAAACAAGATGTTTTGATATAGGAAATACAGAATTAGAAAGAGAAAGGCTGTGTGATAATTAGTGTGTGAGATATGCAGAAATACCCCTTGTTATTTCAGGTGCCCTAATTATACTTCCAAGAAACCAATTTGTTATTGTTCCTCCTGTGGTGAAGGAATATTTGATGGCGAAGAATACATTGAAAATCCGAATGGAGAATATAGGCATTATGATTGTTTCTATGGAATGAGGGACTTACTGGAATGGCTTGGATATGAGATTAAGACTATGGAGGATTGATGAGAACATGTTAAAACGAATTAAAAATGTGAAGGAGGACTATGAAAAATAATACAGATTATGAATTATGGCAAGGCGATTGTTTAGAATTGATGAAAAATATTCCAGATAAATCTATAGATATGATTTTATGTGATTTACCTTATGGTACAACTGCTTGTAAATGGGATATCAGAATTCCTTTGGATAAATTGTGGGAACAATATGAAAGAATTATCAAAGACAATGGTGCAATACTATTATTTGGACAAGAACCATTTTCGAGTTTGGTTAGGACAAGTAATTTATCTTTATATAAATACGATTGGATTTGGAAAAAGCAAAAACCATGGAATTTTCAACTCATGAATTATCAGTGTGGTAGAGTTCATGAGAATATCATGGTTTTTAGTAAAGCAAAAGCGTGTTATGTTAAAAATGGTAATACTATGAAGTATTACCCTCAAATGTCTCAAAGAGATGTTGTTAGAAAAGCTAATGTAAAAATTTATGGAAATACAGATAAAAATATTTTACATAATTAGAGAAATGGAGAAAAAGATAATTATAAAGAATATTCTCATAAACATCCAATTTCTATAATCCAGTTCAATACTGACAGTAAAAAAGTACATCCTACACAAAAACCTGTTGAATTGCTGGAATACTTTATTAAAACATATACCGATGCAGGTGAAACTGTTCTTGATAATTGTATGGGGAGCGGTTCAACAGGTGTGGCAGCATTGAATTTACACAGACATTTTATTGGCATTGAAATGGAGAAGAAATATTTTGATATCGCCGAAAAGCGTATAGAAGAAATATTATTATTAGAATAGAAATTTCATTGTAGAAATTTATAAATTATTTGGAGAAACAATAAGTGTAACTATACAAGAAATAAATATTGAAGGAAATGAATATTATGAAAAACAATTTAAAGGAATTATTGGATAGTTTTAATGTTGGATTGGTAACATATAGCATTTATTTGAATGAGTTCAAATGCTATTTTGATTTACCAGATATTCCAAAGGACTTTTTTCTTCCAGTGGCAGGTATTGACGTTGTTGATGACGATGATTGCAAAATGGTATTAAACACTCTTAAAAATCAGTTAAAAGAAATTGACGGAAGATACACCAAAGAGGAAAAGCATTCCGATTATAAACCATATAATGATGAATTATTCTTTTTATCATTATTTGCAGGACAATTATTTGATTTATGGTTTGGTAAATATAAATTTATATGGAGAGATGGTGACATTGGGAATAATCTAATCGAGTGTGGCATTGATATATTTTTATTTGACTTCTGGAAATATCTTGAAGGAAAAAAGTCTTATGTAGGACTTAAAAGAAGTGCAAATGATTTATTTAAACGCTATTCAAGATTATATTTATCATAAGTTGGAGGTGATTTAATATAGCAAAACAACAATCATGTCACAAATTTATTTACAAGTTACCGATCAAACGTTTAAAACAAGCAAAATGGAATCTTACTCTTCCCCTTCAGTCTGCTATGAAAAATAAAAATGATATTGTAGCTTTGAACGATAGTCAAATTCTTCGTTGGATTTGTGAATTAAATGGTATAGAAAATTTGGATGAAGAAGTTTCAAATCTTAAAAAGCAGATTAAATTTATAAAAAAACAACCAAAGAGCAAAGAAAACAAAGATAAAATCAAGGAATTATATGAAAAATTATATTCTTTACAATATCAAAAAGACTACTTTTGTTTGATTATGAATTCCGATAAGGACTATGATAGAGCAAATCAAGAATTTAAGATAAATGATTATAAATACCACAGATTACTTGGAACCAATGGTGGAATCAAAAAATCAACTATAACATATGTAGGAGACAATGTTTACAAAGAAATTGTGAAACGTATGGATAACGGAAGAGACAAAACGAAACCAATTATCCCAGCTAAATTAGAAGCATATCAGGCACTTATTTGCAGTGGTTCTATCCCTGTTACCATGCCAAGAATCTTAATTGTTAATGATTGTAATGTGACTTTTAAAGAAGACGTTATTAAAATCAGTGATGAATGTGAAGGCGAACCTCAACTTACATACGAAAAAGATTATGAAATTGAATATTGTGATTCTGATGGATATGGATTCATGTCACCAGATTACTCTCACACCATTAATAAAGATTTGTATGGCGATGAATTTGAAGGACAAACTATATCAGGCGTAAATACTCGTTATGCATGGACTAAGGGGATGCTATTTACATTTGATTTTGTAGAATTTGCAAAAAGAGTGAATCATGAAATATATATGGTTAAAGATGCATGGGGTGAATGGAGAGATGTGAGGGATTATGATGTAATACTTACCACTTCCATGGTTAAGTTATGGGATTCTTATGAAAGTCTTGAACATTTTATAACTTGCTGTAATGAAAATCATTATCAATTTTCTGTCACAAAAACTACACCACATGAATTAGAGAATGTTAGGAATTCAAATTATCAGTTTTTACAGACATATGATTTGAGCGATGAGGAACTTTATGAATTGTGTAAACCAACGATTGATGAGATTACAGATGTATTAGGTTGTGATTGGAGAAAATCAATCGTGTTTGCAAAAGGCATGTATCTTAGTGAAGATAATGTGGATTGCATAGATGATGATTTCATTAAGGCAATTATGATAGACAAACGCATGTTGGATGATTCCTTTGTTTTAAGAAAAATTCATTCTATGATAAAAAAGAGGATTTCAGATGCAGCAAAAGGCTCTATTAAACTAAGTGGAAATTTTGCTATTGTATCTGGTGATTTATATTCTCTTGCACAGTCTATATTTGGTTTACCGATTACAGGGTTGTTAAAATCAGGAGAGGTTTATCATAAATACTGGATTGATAAGAATGTTGATGAGATTGCCCTATTTCGTGCTCCTATGACTTGCCATAATAATATTAGACGTAAAAAAGTTGTACACAATGAGGAAATGGATTTTTGGTATCAGTATAATACGGCTGGAATTATCTTGAATTCGTGGGATACTACTTGTGATGCTCTTAATGGAGCTGATAAGGATTCTGATACTTTTTTTCAACAGACAATAAAATAATAATTGAACACACCTTAAATTCAACAACAATTGAATGTATACAAAGAAAAGCAGGAAAAATCATACCAACAGAGGATAATATGGTACAAGCAAATAAACTTGCTTTTGGAGATGAAATTGGTACTACTACAAACAGAATTACATCAATGATTGAAAGGCAAGCTGCTTTTAATAAAGACAGTGAAGAATATAAAATTTTGGATTATCGAATTATGTGTGGGCAACACTATCAGCAGACAGCTATCGACAAGGCGAAAGGCATTATTGCCAAACCCATGCCAAAATATTGGTATGATAAATCAACTTGTAATAAATTACCTGAAGATACAGAAGAGAAAAAACAATTCAAAGAATTATGTTTAAGAATTGTAGCTGAGAATAAACCATATTTCATGAAATATGTATATCCTGACTTGATGGCTAAATACAACAAATATCTTAAAGATACAAATAGTAAATGCATTAGAGAGTTCAAAATGTCTATGCTTGATTTAATTGAAAAGCCAAATAAGACTATTCGAGAAAAGGAATTTATTGAGTACTATAAAAAGTTTATGCCTGTTGGCAATAACCCATGTACTATCAACCGTATCTCATGGTTGTTTGAAGATACTTTTAAATCATATATTTGTAAGTATGGCAAAACTAAAGAATTCGATTATTCTATTTTAAAATCTGGTGTTGAATACAGTAAATATGATTATCAGAGAATCTCAAAAGTAAAATCTGAATATGAAGATTCTGTAAAATATTATCAAAAATTAGCCAATAAACAGCGTTTAGATAAAGATGAAGTAAGTGTGAATAGAAATATGATGTTACTAAAGTTCAAGGCAAAATGCGGTGAAATCTGTTCAAATAAAAAAGAATTGTGTGATATTGTAATTGACCTTTGCTACTCTTCTTCTAAATCTAAACAATTTGCATGGGATATTTGTGGAGAAGTTATTATTGAAAACTTATTAGAAAAGAACAATCATATAATTAATTATCCTGTCTTAGTCAAGTCAAATGGTGAGTTTGAATTTGGTGGTGAACAATTTATTATGTGTCAAAAGAGATTCGAGGAGGATGAAGAACTATTATAATTTTAAACGAAAAGGAGTATGTTGATAGCATACTCCAAGATAAAAATATTGAACCATCTAAAACATATACATTTTTAAGTATGTATGCAAGGTATTTATATCATGAAAAAGGGTTACAAAAAGTAAGCATAATTGAAGAACTAAATGACTTTATGGATAAAAACTATCCACATTACAACCCTGTTGATTGGTGTATAAGTTTAGAGAAATATGCCAATAAAGCTGGAAAATATCCTTTGTGCGAATGTAGAGGGGTTTGGATTACGGAAAATGAATTGAAAACCATTGAAGAAATACATAATAAGGTACTTGAACGACTTACTTTTACTCTCCTATGTCTGGTTAAGTTTAGGAATTTCAGAAATCCCAATAACAATAATTGGATAAATTATAGTAATGGAGAAATATATTCCATGGCTTGCATCAATACTACTGCTTTTGAAAAAGATATTAAATTTAACAAACTAAAAGAACTTGGACTTATTGAATACGCTAAAAAAGTTAATAACCTAAATATTCAAGTTTTATATATAGATGGTAACAGTGAAAACAAACTTTTTATATCTGACTTTAGAAAACTTGGATATGAATGGCAATTATATAAAGGTGAAAAGTATATCAGATGTGCTGATTGTGGGATTTTAACAAAAAGGAAAAATAATAATCAAAGATACTGCAAGGATTGCTCAAATATAGTCAGAAATGAACGACAAAAAAACATTATGAGAGAAAGAAGAAAAAATTGTTAGCTTTCTGAATTTTTAAATAATGTTAAAAAATGCTTTATTTATAAGGGGTTTCGGACTTGCTTTTTCAAATTGAGATTTTTCTAATATGGTAAGGATATATTGTGGAATGATCACAGATATAAAATTTATCTCACAATTCTAATACAGGTGGCGGTACTGCTATTCTAGCGGTATCGTCATTTGTTCTTGTATCAATAGCTCAGTTCGGTAGAGCAGCTGACTTTTAATCAGCAGGTCATAGGTTCAAATCCTATTTAGTACATTTTGTCTGTTTATCAAAATAGACCTCCGTAGCCAGGCTCTCCGTCAATAGCCCGCAAATTGTAAAATGTAAGATTTTAAGATAAAAATATATTTATGAAAGGAAAATTTTAAATGGCAAATTTTGTATACAAGAAAACAGAAACAACTTCTATGAAGGTGGTAGGTATCTTAGATACTGACAGAATGACTATTGATGTAGATGGTGATGAAAAGAGTCTTGCTACTCTCCTATCTGATTTCAATGGAGGTTGTATGGAAATCAATATTTAAACTAAGAGCGAAGAAGAACTGAATGAACCAGTAGCTAATGAAGATGAATGAAAGTAGGTGGACAATATTTATAATTTCACAGAGGAATTACAAAAATATGGTTTAACTACTGATACATATGAACAATGCTTGGAAGATATTTCAAACAAGGTACTTGGTAATATAGATCTTGATTGGGCAGATATCATTGAAAAATATCATTTACCTATTGTGAAAGATACTCTTAGAAAAGCATCTTCTCAATCTATATTTGGAAATGTATTTGTTTCTGAATATTTTAAACACAAATCCTTATTATCTTCTATGTCAGATATCGAGAAAGCAAAATCAACTTATAAATCGGAACAATCAATTAATAAAGATGGCACATTTACAAGTAATAAGCTTATCTCTATTAAGGAAGATGAGTTAAAGAATCCTGTTAGCTTATTAAAAGCACATGGATTTGATGTAAAAGAATGGGAATTAGTATCAGCTAGAAATAATATTTGGAATGTATATAGTAAACAAGATGGTATTCAAGAATTATACTCTAGTAAAATTGTTGTTAAACCAAGAACAGATATTTCATTGGAGGAAATTAAAGAGTTTTATGAGAATTTAATCAATACATCCTCACCACCTGTTGTTCAAAAATATGAAAACAAAAATGGATTGATGTTTGAACTTCCTATTGTTGATTTACATTTAGGAAAATTTTCTACATCAGACATTGTAAAAGATGAATATAATACTCAAATTGCAAGAGATTGTTTCAATAAAGTCATTGATACTTGTATTTCTCGTTTACACGGTATAAATATTGAAAAAATTATATTCCCGATAGGAAATGACTTTTTCCACTATGATGCTGTTTCATCTACTACTACTGGTGGAACTCCACAGGATACAGACATGAAACATCAGACATTATTTAAAACTGGGGTATTGATTCTCATTGATGGAATTACCAAACTATCAAAAGAGTTAAAAGCACCTATTGAAGTATTTTGTGTACAGGGTAACCACGATTTTATGTCAAGCTACCATGCTTTAATGTCATTGTGGTGTTATTTTCATAATAATGAGAATGTTATGGTTGATTTAGGCACTTCACCAAGAAAATATATACAATTTGGGAAATGTCTTATTGGTTTTGCTCACGGAGATAAAGAAAAGAAACGCATTGAAAAAATTATGCAAGTTGAAGCTGCTAAAATGTGGGGCGATAGTGTTTATAGGGAAGTACATTTAGGACATCTACACTCAGAACAGGTCACCGAAGATGGCGGTGTAATAATCAGAAATTTATCTTCTGTGACTGGAACAGATGCTTGGCACCATAATTCAGGATTTGTTGGTGCTATCAGAAAATGTACTTGTTTCTTATGGGATAAGGAAAACGGTTTGGATTCTACATTTAATGTGGTAATCAATTAAATACTAATTTCATGACAAGTAAAAGCAGGTATGGATGACCTGCTTATTATATTTGGCTGACAAGGCCATAAACACATTTGTTGGAGAGTGAACTACTACTCTCCTATTTTATTGAAAAAGAAAGGAATTTAAAATATATGAACAAAACAGAATTAATTTCAGCTATGTCTGAAAAGGCAGAAATTTCTAAGAAAGACGTAGAAAAGGCACTGACCGCTTTTACTAATATTGTTGCAGACACTTTGGTTGATGGAGATAAAGTTGCTATCACAGGTTTTGGAACTTTTGAAACTGTGGAACGAGCTGCTAGAACTGGCAGAAATCCAAAAACCGGAGAATCAATTCAGATTAGTGCTTCTAAGTCTCCTAAGTTTAAAGCTGGTAAAGCATTAAAAGATACTGTGAAAGCTTAATCTAATTGGCAGGTGAATAACATTGTATGATAAAATCATAACAAATATAGAACTAACAGCAGGTGAAGTGGATCTCATTAAGGAACTACTCTTCTATCATTCAGATAAGTGTATGTCTATTGGCGAAGAAATTACTATGAGAGATTTATTGGAGAAATTAATAAATTAAATTTATAGAACAAAAATCGTTGGAGGTTTTTACTAGAGCGGTGCGTGCACTAAACTAGATTTGAGCTTTTGAAAATGTGCTTAAAAGACTTACACTCAGGAAATTGAATGTGAGTCTTTTTTATTTGGAGAAGTATATATTATCCAATGTGATTTTTAGAAATCTGTAATGCTACGAAGTTTGGCTCTATAGGGTTCATAACCTGCGTTGGAACTATGGATAGAAGACATTTGGGAGTAGCTACCCAGATGCGTTAGTAACCTCGTTCGCTACTCTTCTATCCATCTTTAACTTTATTGAACGAGGAGAAACGAGGAAATATGAATGGGACTAATCTTACCACAAAAAGTTAAGATTAAATGGAACGGTACAAGTAAACAACATTATATTGATTTAGGATATGTTTATACAAAACATGGTGAACTGTTTGAAGTTGATGTGAATCATTTAAGCAAAGGGTCTTGTGTCATCGTAAAGGTAAAATGTGATTATTGTGAAAACATTGTTAATATGGAATGGAAACAATATTTATCACTTAGAGGAAACACATATTGTTGTCCAGAATGTTTAAAGCATAAAAAGAAGATAAGAGACGAAAATGGAAATTTGATATTTATTGAAATACCTTACCGTAATAAAAAATGGTTATATAATGAATATATTGTTAAGGATCGTGAAGCAAAAGATATTGCTGACGAATGTGGAATAAATTTAAGAACATTAAGAGAATGGATTTCAACATTTGAGTTAAATAATAAATATCAGGAAAAAACAAGAGAATTATCTAAGGATATATTAGAAGATTTATATTTTAAACAACATAAAACATCTGAAGAAATCGGTAAAATATATAGACTTAGTGGAAATACTATAATAAATGTCATACGCTCATATGGGTTTAATATACCATCTAGAAGTGAATTAATGTCTACATATCTTTATGAAAAAGGTGGCATCGATAAAGCAAGAGAAACACAATCTACAATGGAAAATAGAATTAAGTCATCCTGTAGACAAAGAGGCATTGCATTTGAAGATTTTAATGGGTTTGCTGTAACAGAACAACACATGGCACGAAATAATACATATTACAAAGAATGGAAAACAAAGTTTTCAAACGTGATAATTATACTTGTCAATGTTGTGGTAGGCGTGGTGGAAATCTAAATGCACACCATTTATATAATTTCGCAGAATACGAAGATTTAAGATATGATGTAGATAATGGAATAACTTTTTGCGAAAAATGCCACTTAATCAATTATCCAAATAGTTTTCATTCTATATATGGTGAAAAAAATAATACTCCTGAACAGGTTTATGAATTTATAAAAATGAGGAAAAAGTAAGCATTTTAGTATATACTATCGCTTCTTTTTTATTCGAAAGGAAGTGATAGTATGCGTGGCAGAATATATAATAACTTTTATACTCCTGAATTATGGAAACAAGTAAATAAAGAGAATAAAAGAATTATTGATGATTTTCTTGCAGAATATAAACAAAGGAAGAAATCAAAGGGTACAATTGATGGTTATTTTAATGATCTTCGTATTATTATGATATATATACTCAAGGAATTAGATAATCGTTGTGTACTTGAATTGAATAAAAAGGATTTTCGTGGACTCAGTTTGTATTTTACAGAAGAATGTGGTATGTCACCAGCAAGAACTAATCGTCTTAAGAGTGCAATAAATAGTTTACTTACTTTTTGTGAGGAAGATGATGATTATGAATATGAGATTAATATGGCTAAGAAGGTAAAAGGTATTCCTCGTGAGCGTGTAAAAGATGATGAAAATAATTTCTTTTTTACATTTGATGAATTTATTAAGGTTAGAGATATCCTTGTGAAAAAGGGCAGATTACAAGATGCTTGCTTATGGAGCCTTGGTTTTGATTCCGCAGGGCGAGGAAACGAGTTGTTTCAGGTAGAAAAGCATGGATTATTGGATGGCAATAAAACTAATATCGTTGTTGGTAAACGTGGAAAGAAATTTTATTTAGTTTATCTTGATGATACAAAGGAATTGATTAGACAATATCTTGAAGAACGTGGAGAAGACAATATAGATTCTTTATGGATTAAAGGTATTGGTAAAAATAAACAACCTATTACTGATGATGCATTATATGATAGGGTATGTTCTATATCCAAAATATTATCAGAAGTTCGTGGAGAACAATGTAATATTTTTCCTCATACCATGCGTCATAGTCGTTTAGAATGTTTGGCACAGGGAACTGATACTCGTCTTTTAGATGAAAATGGAAAATCACAAAAATATCCATTAGAACAGGTACAAGTATTTGCTCATCACAGTGATGTAAGTACTACTCAGTCATATTTGAAGGATCATTCAGATGATACAATTAATGAAATGTTCGGATTTTCGGAATGATCCAACAAAACTCCAATTTCATTACAATATCCAATATCTTCTTGACATCAAAATGCATATAGTGTAATATAATAATTACAGAGGGATAATTACATTCTTCTATAGTCTTTGGACTCAAAATATTTTTCCGCCATCCGTAAGGCGGCATATAAAAGCACGGAGACAAAATATTTCTCGCCACCTGTAAGGCGAGTAATAAAAGCACAGGAGCAAAATATTGAGGACTCTTCGGAGTCCTCTTCTGTTGAGAGGTACAAATGACAAAAGGTAAATTCTATTTCTTATCAGATGAATATTGTGATAAGTTTTCAAAATATGGTGTAATGGCAAACAAGGAAACAACTTCTGATGGCTTACATAGAAGACCATGTTTTTATGCAATCCAAGATATTAAGAATGAAAATGTCTATTGGATGGTTCCTATTTCTTCCCAGATTGAAAAATATCGAAATGTTTTAGAAGAAAAATTAAAACGCTATAGAGTATATGACGGTTTAGAATTTGGGTATGTTCAAGGCAGAGAAGCAGCATTTCTTTTACAAAATATTTGTCCTGTTACAGAAAAGTATATTGTTGAGAAATATATAGATGAGCATACTGGGAAAGATGTATCTATTCCTAATGATTTAAAGAGAAAAATTGACGCAAAAGCTAAAAAGATAATGAATAAATATTATCAGGGAACTAAGATTGTTATTACTGATTTAGATTATATATTCACACATCTGTAAATGATTATTTGATATACATAAATTAAATACTACAACACATTAATGACCGCGCTTTGGCGAGTGACGGTCATTTTTTATGCGGAAAAATGTGGGATTCAACCATACAACTTTATGGAGTTCTATCTGTGACAAGCAGTATATATAATATTATCAATAATAACGACCAAAACTATAACAGGCTGATAACTACTAAAGAAAGTGTTTAGAAGTTCGTACCCATCTGCGTTAATGATGACCTTTATTTTACACATAGCAGAATAATTATGATTATTCAAAACTGGATATGGTTGCGACCATATTTGTTGTGGTAAGTTAGTGCTTCAACCCTTTCATGGATGTGTGAGCGGAATTGGAATCGCAGCAATTTTATTATTAATATTTAGGGGTGAAATATTGTCAAGTAGATTATATAAAATATCAAAAGAAGAACTACAAGAAACCTTAGACAAAGCAACAGGTTATATTAATGCATTAAGATTATTGGGGATTGGTGGAAATTCTAGTAAAAAAACATTAGAGAAATTAATAAAAAAAATACAATTTGTCTGTAGAAAAATTAGAAGAAAACAGATTAAAAGCAATTGAAAAAGGTCGAAAAACAAATTGCATACCTCTTGATAAAATTCTTATTGAGAATTCAACTTACGAAAATATGTCAAGATTGAAAATACGATTATTTTCGGAACAAATAAAAGAAAACAAGTGTGAAGAATGTGGTATAACTGAATGGAATAATAAGCCATTAACTTTACAAATTCATCATATAAACGGAATACATAATGATCATAGAATCAGTAATCTAAAATTACTTTGTCCAAATTGCCATTCACAAACAGAAAATTACGCAGGTGCAAATAACAAGTAAAATCTGTGGCTTCGGCATTCCTGGTTCGAGTCCAGGGACATCCACTGTATACAATCGAGAACATAAAAAAGAAAGTTGGTGAGTACATGGCAAGAACATTAGATATTATAGATCGACAATTAGAATTAGGGCAAACTAAGATTATAAGCAGTAATGGAGGCATCGTTATTGATTATGTAGAACTCATCTTCTCTCCTACAACAAAAGTACAATTCGCCCCTTCTGAAGACAGAAAAACTGTGCGATTGTCTGTGAGTGACAACACATTACAACTACCACAACTTGACTGTCTTATTACCAAAGAAGTATTACACAGTTATATAATTAATTTAAAAAATATTTATAATCAGTTAGAAGATGAGGAGGAAACATACAATGAAATTTAATGAAAAAATTAATACAGAACATAATATAGTGAAATATTCTTTAACAACCGCCTACAATGAAGAATTAACAGATGACGAATCTATGGAGATTGAGACACTCCATGATTACATTAGAAAGGTTAAATTTGCTAATATAGATTTTACTGCAAATGTTACTATGAGTGGTGGAAAGCCAGTTGTGACTGATGAAGACATTAGTGATACAGTTGTCGAAGTATCATTAATAGTAGCTCCAAAAGAATATATCTTGGATGAAAATTTAGACATTCAGTTCTCTATTGATGCAGGTAGAATTGCAGATACAGAAATAAACGAAGTTTTAAAAACAAAAGTATTAGTAAGCCAAGCTAAGATTGCAGTATTTCAAAATAAAATCAAAGAAGAAGTTTTGAGGATACTTGAGGAAGCTCGCAATGAGGATAATTCTTTTGAACAAGAAACTGAAGTAATTATGTAATGGGGAGGTAAAGGTATGTTTTCAATTCTTATCAAAGATCAGAAAAATGGTTCCATGTATCGTTTCTTGACAGTAAAGCAGGAAGTTTTCACAGAAGAGACTAAAGAAGTAACTGACCCAGAAACACAGGAAGTAAAGACAGAGATTATCCAGATTCCAACGGAAGAAACCGAAACGGTAGTATATTCCACAGATAATAGAGATGATTTAGAGCAAAAATGTATTGAATTGCTTAGAAGTTATAAAGTGACTGCTTTTATTCCAATTGATACATTAGAATATGACACAGATCTGATTTGGAAAACAGATAAAGAATAAAAATTAATATGGAAGAGTATATATTACTACTCTTCTACTTATGGATGGGTGACAGAGTTTGGTTTATTGTATCAGATTGCTAATCTGACGTACATATTAAATCATGTACCGTGGGTTCGAATCCCACTCCATCCGTTTACAGAAATAAATATTATCAAAATATCAAAATAATAAAATATATATATATTTATTTACCGACTTTCTAAGTCGGTTTTATTATGCAAAAATCGACTAACAAATAAGAAAGTGAGGTTTCAAAATGGCAGTCACATTATTAGATAAAAATTATAATACAAATTATTGCGAATTTTCTTATGATAATTGGGATTTAGATAAAGATTCAATTCCTACATTAAATTCCGCTGGTAAGGGAAATTTGTCAACTATACATTCATGTTGTCAGGGTTCTGTTGCCATAGGAACAGATGGAACAATAAAAATCCTTACTGGAAATAATGAATGGATTGACTATTAATAGGTGGTGATATTTACATGAATGGAACTATGGCTTTTAATAAAGCTAAAAAATATATACAAGAATCTCTCACTGGGGCAGGTGCATTAGTAGGTAAAAATGTTACAATATCTAGCATAACTCCTATTGATGGAGGAAATAGAGTAACTTTTTCTTATACACTTGATGATGGGACTAATGAAACATCCTTCATGGATGTAATGAATGGTATAGACGGAGATAAAGGTATACAAGGATTACCTGGGAAAGATGCTTTTTCACCAATAATATCTGTTGAAAAGGTTGAAAGAGGACATAAAGTTATAATAACAGATTCTACACATACAGAGGAATTCATTGTGCTTGATGGAAAGGATGAAGGTGGCATAAGTGGAATTAAACTTGCACAACCAACAGACATATCTCTTACAAATCAAGATGAATCTGTACTAGTTAAGTGGACAGACCCTCAAAATCTTACACTTGATGGAGTAACACTTGCAGAATGGGCAGGAACGATTGTTGTGAGGAAGGTTGGAAGTATACCAGCATCTAAATTTGATGGAACAATTGTTGTTGATTCAAAAGTTAGAAACCAATATAAAGATGTGGGTTTTTTAGATAATAATTTAACGAATGATATTGAATATTTTTATGGTATTTTTCCTTATACTACACAAGATGTCTATACCACTTCTGAAATTGAGACAATTATACCTACTGAAATATATCCGTCAGCAGTAACAAATGTATCAGTGTCAGAAGATGATGCAAAATTAACAATCACATATAATGTTGACAGTACAGTAAATAGAGTAAAATGTGTATACAAAGAGGGAGATACACCTGCAAACAGTATTGATGGAATTGTTATTGATAATTTTACAAGTGGAAGCAGCATAACTGGATTGACAAATGATATAACATATTATTTTAGATTATATAGTTATAATGCGAAGAATAGAGAAACAGTAAGTGATGCGTATAATGGAACACCATCTATACCGTTAAAGATAGTAACATTTGCAAACGGAACAGATGAAGAATTAGAAGCAATGCTTAATGCTCATTATGCGAATAAAATAAGCATATCTGATTATTGGGCTATTGGGGATAAAAGGGACATATCTCTTAATGGCGTAATATATCAATTTTCGATTATTGGATTTACCCACGATGATTTATCTGTCCCAATAAATAATAAAACTAAAGCAGCAGTAAGTATGCAAATGACAAATTGTCTCAATGAACAATATGCATTTAATAATCAAACAGTAAATGGCTGGGCAAACTCAACATTAAGGGCTACAATGAATAATACAATGTTGAATTGGTTCCCACTCACGTTTAAAAAAATGATAAAAACCGTAAATAAAAAAACATCTGTTGGTAGTGGAAATACTAATATAAACATTACACAGGATAATTTGTGGTTGATATCTGAAAAAGAGGCAACAAATAGCACAGAATACTGTAAGGCTATGGAGGGCGAACTGTATACTTATTATATAACGTATAATAATAGAAAGAAGAAAGTGTTAAATGTTGATAATGAATGGTGGACTAGGAGCCCACAAAATGGCGGAACGAACGAAAGAGGTGTTTTTATGACAAGTTCAGGAAGTTCATATCCAGGTTGGTGTTTAGGAACCAAAGGAGTATCAATTGGTTTATGCATTTGATGAATATTTTAAAAGGAGTTTGTCTATGGATAAGGAGATAGCAAAGGCAATAAACGATGTGTCTAAGAGATTAACAGAAGTTGAACAAAAAATTGAATTATTTTTGCTTAATAAGCATGAACAGAATAAAGAAGCCATTTCAATTACAGATGATGGAGTGGTAGATATTGCTGATATATTAAATACGCATGATGAAGCAATAGTGGATTTAGCTAATGTAATTAGTGAAATTTCAGAAATGAGGAAAGGATAGGACATGGTAAATTTTTATGTAAAAAGAATTGAAAATGGTATTATGACTTTGGAAGAAGTACCAGAACTGTGGAGAACTAAAGTTGAAACAAAAATTTGTGAACTTAATGCTAAGAAGAAAAGAGAATAATTATATGTAATAATTTATAGAAGAGTAGCAACTACTACTCTCCTATTAAATAAGCATTTCATTTTGGGAAAAGGAGCGACTAATATGTCGCTCCTTTTCTTTCTATAATATTAAACTATTCTTTCTCATGTTTTTTTATATTAACATAAAGAGAATTTCCAATCTTAATTACTAAATCATGTATTTTATCTTTAGTAAACAACCAAACAATTATAATACATGTTAAGCAAAGTATTAATAAACAAATTATGGTTTCCACTTTTACACCTGCTTTCTAATAATTAAAGCATTCCGCGGAATATGAATAGTATTTTCATCAATAATCAAAAATAATAATTTTATTTCATCTAATTTATCTTATAGGCAATACCTCCATAATTAAAATATAATACGTTTTAATAATCTTATCAAAAAAAATAATTATGTTGACTATATTTCAAACTTCACTATATAATGTTTAAAAAAATATTACTTGTATTAATCTAAGTCTTTACTATTTGTTCTCTATGAATAATCACTAAAATGAACGTTCAAATTGAGACAATCTCTGCAGCGATTGTCAACACAAGGCACTTATGTATGCTTAACATAATACCAGGTATCATATAAGTTTGTCAATATTTTCATAGTAAATTTTGTTTTTTTGCAAAAAATCAACAAAAATAAACAGTAATTTTTAGTTATTTTAACTATTGCTTTTGAATATAATATAAAATTTATAAAACAATATGTATTACAATATATAAATTGGTGATTTTATTAAAGACATTCTCGTTATATATTAAAAAAACAATAACAATTAAGACACTTTTCGTGGGATAATTATATATAAACTTTCGTTCTCTTAATGGTTCATTTAAAAGAATTGTTTCATTGGGTATCATCATCGTCCTTATTTTGTTTAATTTTATAATAGTCTAAGTCAAGCAACATTACATTTTGTATGAGCCATTTGTACATCTCTTCTCTTCCACTTTCAGTCATTTTATCTGCCATCTGAATAGATGTAAGATATTTTTCAGTTGAACTTAGTCTTTTATGATACTCACTTAATTGTTTTACACATTTATTGTAAACCCAAAAACTTAAACCAGCAATTAATTCCACTACTGTTCCTGATATAGTTGTGAATAATGTAATATCTTTATCTAAAATAGCAACAATTAGAAATCCACATATGTATATTATTACACCTAAAAGACAAGAAATAATAGCTAATGTAAAGGATTTATTGGCTTGTCGTTTACTTATAATATAATATTCTGTTGATTCTCTTACATTTTTATATAAAAGTTTAAAAACATCATAATCTGGTTGATTTTGTATATCTTTTACAATATCTTCAGTCTCTTGTTTTATAGTTCTATTTTCTTTCTTTACAAAAGAATTAATTATCATATTAATAATTGAAATAATTAAAAATGCAAGTGATAACATTTGTGTTGCAATTGATAAAATATCAAAAAAATCATAATATCCCATCCATCGTACTCCTTCCACATTACTATACAAATAAATAATATCATATTACATCAAAAAACAAAAGAATCAAATTGAATATAGTACATTAGCAGCTTTACATTTTATGTAAAACCAATGATACGTTAAGGATTTAATCCTTTCTATATGCTTTCCTACAGTCATTTTCATGGCTGTTTTTTTATTTAACAAATAATTTTGAAAACTGAAAGGATGGTGGCAACTTGCCAAAAACAAAATCTCAATCATCTGGCAATAAATCGTTGCCAGCCAATCAACAAAAAGGAAAAAAAGTATGTACATGCTGTCATGAAGAAAAAAATATGACGGATTTCTATTTCAGCAGCTCCCCTATGTATTCACTTGATGAACGAATACCTGTGTGTAAAGAATGTTGCAAGACTTCTGTTCTAGCTGAGGACGGAAGAATTGATTTTGATAAATTTAAAGATCTTCTTCGGAACATAGATAAACCATTATATTTTGACTTACTCTTCTCTTCTGAAGAATCTGTAAAAAAAGAAAATAGCTATTTAAGTGATGAAGAAGTTTCATTACATGGCATGGAAATATTACAGAAGTACTTCACTCTTGTTGCAATGAGGCAGGATAAATCAAAGTCATACTCTGATGCAGAGAAAGAAGGATTCATTCATCAAAATAGCAACCGTACTAAAAAAGAAAAAGATAAAATTTTAAATAGATATTCTCATTTGATTAATCAGTACTCACAAAATAAAGTATCTTCTCATAAAGCTCAATCAGTAATCCAACAGACTGAGAAACAAATTATCTGGTCAGAACAGGATAAACAAAACAAACAATATGCAATTGAAGTTGTTGGATATGACCCATTTGAGGAATATCCAGAGGAAGGGCGTAAATTTCTTTTTAATCAGTTATCTCCATATCTTGAAGATGATTCTAATGCAGATGATGCATATAAACTATCACAGATATTACAAATTATAAAAAATAACTATCAGATTGATATATGCGACAAGAAAATGTCACAGTTAGATCCTTTAAAAGACGCTGAAAGTATTAAAACATTAAGCGATATCAAAAATAAGTTAGTTCAAAGTAATGACAAAATTGCAAAAGAAAATGAAATTTCCGTAAAGAACCGTTCCAATAAAGATGCTGGAAAATCTACTCTCACTTATCTTATGAGAGATTTACGGGAAAAAGATTTTGATAAAGCTGAAGCTGATTATTATGACCAGTTAAGAGGTGTTGGCAGTCAATGGGCTACCAATATGTCAATTAAAGCTATTAAAGAAAATGGTATTTTTGATGAAAATGATAAAAAAGAAATTTATGAAATGCAACTTGATATGATTGCTGCCCTTAATAAAGAAGTAGATGAACTAAAAGAAAAAATTCGTGTTCTAACATTAGAAAATGATAGATTGAAGGCAGGTGTTGGTTAGTGGCTTATAGAAAAGTTAAACGCCTGTTGTCTGATAGAAAACGTAAAATATGTGAATTAGATGCTGAATCTATTGCATACTACAGGCGTAATCCTTGTATTGCCTGTGAAGACCTGCTCGGCATCCGATTAATTGACAGCCAAAAATATATATTACAAGAGAGCTGGAATAAACCTCATGTTCTATGGTGTTGTAGCCGAAACTTTGGTAAATCTTTTCTCGGTGCTGTATTTATGATATTGAAAGCCATCTTATATGAGAACCAGGCTATCTATATTGTATCTTCTGTTGGTAATCAGTCTAAAGAAACATTTTCTAAAATTGAAGAAATTGTATTACGAATTGGTAAAACTGCCGCTTCTATTGACTCTCTTCAAGATATTGTTGAAAAAGAAACAGTTAAATCTACTAATAATAAAACAGGATTTCAACATAATCCAGAAAGTTTCCATGTCAGCTTTTATAATGGTAGTGAAATATTTACACTTAATGGAAAGCCGGACAATAACAGATCTCGCAGAAGTACATTGGTATTTTTTGATGAAGCAGCATTTTCTTCTGACGAATTAATTGCTGTTTGTGAAGCTTTTGCTACACAAAATACAGAGTTTAAAACTTCTACGGATGATATGTTTAATCCTGAAACAGAAAAAAGGAAATGTCCTACTCAGTTGGTTTATGCGTCATCCCAAGATGATATGAGCAAAATGTTCTATAAACATTATAAGAATTTTGCAAAACACATGTTAGCTGGTGATAGAGATTACTTTGTAGCTGATATGATTTGTGATTGTGCAATTACAACTTATATGAATGGTAAGTTATATACTCCTCTTTTGACAAGAGATAAAGTAGATGCTGCTATGAAGGCTAATCCAGATAAAGCAAGACGGGAATATTATAATCAACCTACTCGTGATGGCGGTGTAAATCAAATTGTAAAATGGGGAACAATCCGCAGAAATGAATCTTTTTATTTGCCACAGTTACATTTTGAACCTAATACAAGAATTGCATTAGCATTTGACCCTGCAAGAACAACAGATAATTCTATCCTAAGTGCTATGCGAATAACAAACGACCCTAATTGGGGTTATATGGGAGACATTATAAACTGTATAAATTTCGTAGATGCTGCCAGTAAAAAGGGATATAAACTTGATTCTAACCGGCAATTAAACAAGATTCGAGAAAATTTAATTTTATACAATGGGCAGGCAAACGATTATGATAATATTGATGTTCTGTTAGTCGATCAAGGAGCTGGTGGTGGTGGCACCTCTACCTATGCTGATAATCTTCTCAATGATTGGACTGATAAAGACGGACGTAAGCATAGAGGGTTAATTGATAAAGAGCATGATATATATAAAGGATATGATGAAATATATCCCAATGCTGTTAATAAACTAAGATTGCTGAGTCCCAAAAAATATAGGACTCAAATGGTAGAAGAATTTATAGAATTGATTGATTTAGGTGTGATAAAGTTTCCATATGAATATAAGCAGGAATTTATATCTATGGCAAAACAAATTGACGAGGATAATCAGCAAATGGAATCTTATCAATTGTCCACAGAAGAAATTATTGCTTTACAAAGTATTGATATTATGAAAAATGAAATCACGGCCATATACAAATATGAAAATGCAGAAAAAACAACTCGTACATATGCTCTATCAAAGGAAAAAGAAAATGACCCTAATTTTCATGATGATAGGTTCTATACAATCATAATGCTTGCACATTATTTGTACTGGTTACGAAGAGGACAAACCGTACAGTCTACACCACAGGAAAAGTTTGATTATTATTCTGCTCCATCTTGTGTTTCCGATATTGATTTCTAAGAAAGGATGGTGATAATTTGCCAGAAAATAAAACAGACAACTCTTCTGCTGTTTCTTCTGAAAACAGTGAAGATTTCAGTGTAACATTTGCATCAAATGTAAATTCAGATGGTGAAGAAGTTGCCATTCTTACTTCTGAGGAAATAGCAAAACATTGGATGGAAGAAGCTCTTAAAAGTTATGATCCTACCAATAGACAATATTCTGTTTATCTAAATGAGCAATCTGGTGAAGATACAAAACTTACTATTGAAGATATTAAACGGCTTGCAAAGAATGCACAAAGCGATTTAAATAAGATTCTCAAAATTAATTCTCTTGTGCGTCAGGAAATAAACGAAGATGATATTATTGGAAAAGTCTATGAAGCTGTTATTGCTAATCTGAATGCAGATGTGCGAATTTCTTTTGATAATCTCCCACAAAAATATACTAAAAAATTAAAGAATGAAGCTGAGAAGTTAATTAAGCGTTTTCATAAGGAAACAAATATCAATCAAATTCTCTCCGCTTCTATTCCTACTGTATATATTGAGGGAAACTGCATTAAGTATATGCGTGAGAAAAATGGGCATTATGTAATTGATACATATCCTTTAGGAGTTGCTATAGTCAGTGACTACAATATAAATGGAAATCCTTATATTTTAATTGATATAAGAGAATTAACAAGTCGGTTACAGAAAACTACTATCAAAGGTAGAAAAAATAAACCTCTGTTTTTCAGTAGTATTACAGAAGAAATCAAGAATAACTATCCACCTGAAGTATATCAAGCATATATAGACAAAGAGCATTATGCAAAATTGGATATACAACACTGTGGTATAAATAGAATTTGTAATATGAATCGTAAATACGGCTTAACTCCTGTATTTAAGGCTTTAAAACCAAATTTGATGTTAGATACTTTTGATGAAGCAGATAAGATTAATGCAAAAGCAAAAGCCAAAAAGATTATTCACCAAGTTCTCAGAAGTGAACTGTTAGGTGCAGAAGGGAGTCGTAAGGCATTAGAAGAAATGGCTTATGCCCACGAAAATCTTGTAAAAGCATTTCGGAATCCGACTGTATTATATACATCACCAGCTTTTGTAGAAAAGATTGAATATGTAGAACCAAAAGTGGAAATGTCAAATGTTGATAGTATAAATCAATATCGCTCACGAGTCACTTCTGCATTAGGGATCTCATTTCTTAATACTGATGGTAAACAGACTGTCAGCACAGCAAACATATCTATCAAGCAACTTATGAAAACAATCAATAAGGTTGCAGAACAGGAAGAAAAGATACTGGAACAATGGTATTGTTTGATTTTACAAGAGAATGACATACCTTTGGAATATTGCCCTACCCCACATATTTTAGATGCGGAATTATTAGAATTTGAAATGCGTAAAGATTTATCTGAATTATTATTCTCTAAATACAATTGTTCCTATACTACTGCATATGAGCTTGTGGGTATGGATGTACGAGATGAAATCGAAAAACGCAAACAAGAAAAAGAACTTGGTTATGAAGATGTTTTATCTGTTCATCAGACATCGTATAACAGTTCAGGTAATTCTACTGATTCTGATAATAAAGGCGGTAGACCAAGCGGATCAGATGATGAAAATAAACAAGAATATGACTCTGATTATAATCAAACGAGGGTATGAAAATGAAATATATAAGAACACCGACTGGTGAAATATTTCAATATGATGAGTGTGAAATATTTGATGATGCTCTCTGCGAAAAGTCAGAGGTCTTTTTTAATGCAGAAAATCAAGAAAATTTGGCAAAAGAATTATTTGAAAATACTGGAATTTTAGTAGGTGAATTGGAAGGTGGTGAAAATACTGGATAATATAAATACACCAATTACAATAACTGGACAGGTTATTGATATTGCAGAACACACAACATATCTCGAATTAACTTCAAGAGTATGTTATTATGATGAACCAAATCTAAATGGCGACATGTTACCATTTGATGAAAATGCTGAAACGATTGCTGCTTCTTTAATCAATATGCCAGTACAAGCAAAATATCGCATAAGTCCAACAGGAGAACCTACATTTGGTTCACATGAAATGCATAAGAAAAAAGATGGTAGTATCACTTTTGATACGGTTTCAATTGGTACACACATTAAAACATGGATAGAAAACGATAATGTGACTGTTAATGATGGAACAATAAAGGAATTACCATGTTTATTTGCTACATATAGACTTTGGAAAAGATATCCAAATATGATAGCCGCTGCAAAACGATTATATGATGAGGGAAAATTATATAATTCATGGGAAATTACAACATATCAATATCTGTATGATACTGGTATAAGAAAATTAACTAATTATGAGTTCCTTGCGGATACATTATTAGGTTATGAATATGCTTATCCATCTTACGGAACAAGTGCAAATGCTATTAGCATGGCACAGTTAAATGATAATCAGTTAATGATTGCGGAAGCACTTTCGCAGGATTTACTTGATGAAAATAATATAAATAACAATGACGAGGAGGAAAATTTATTGGCTAAGAAAAGTGATACTTCTCCAGTAGTTGAAAATATTATTGCCAGTGCATCTCCTGATGTACAGAGTGAAGATACAACTAATACTACTTCTACTGCTGAAGATAATAACAAAGAAACACATACAACTGATTCTGCACAGCTTACAGTTTGGGATTTAAAAACAAAAGTTGGTGAAGCATGTAGAAAGAAATTAGGTAAATGGTGTTGGGCTTCTTTTATGTTCCCTAATGAAAAAGAAGTTTGGTGTGAATATGATGGTGCCGAGTCCGAATTGGATTATGTAAAATTTACATATGAAGTTGCGGAGGATGATACGGTTGCTGTTAGTGAACCAGAATATGTAAAATTAACAGTTTCTATTGCAGAAGTAAATACAAAGATTTCAGAATTAGAAAAAGAGATTCAGACTGTAAAAGCAGAATTAGATATTAAAAATGACGCTATTACTAAAGCAAGTGAAACCATTCAAAACCTAAATACGCAGATTTCAGAACTTACACCTTATAAAGAACAGGCAGAAGTTGCTGAAAGAAAGAAAATTGAGGAACAGATTACAGCAGAAAAAGAAGCTTTGAAAAATAAGCTACTAAAAGGTAATTTATTCTCTAAAGAAGATATTGCAGAAAAGAAAATTCAAGACTTAATTGAAGCAAGGGATGTATCTGCTATCAACAGTTTGATTGCAGATAAGTTCGTTGCTTCTTTTGATGCCACAAAAAAAGGTAGTACTCCTGAGACTGTAACAACAGCGGAAACAGTTACTACTGCTACTGCCAATCTTGAATCCGAAGATACTGATACTGATGTAAGAAGTTTTATGGGAAAAATTTTATTTAACTAATGGGAGGAATTAATCAATGTTAAGAGATTTTAGAATTAATAGTGCAAAAGCACCTGATGCAATGCATAAGGCAAAAGCTGAAATGGTAACTGGTATGGCTGTCGTAAGAGAAGATACTACGACAGATAAGTTTGTTAAAGTTACTGAAGCTGAAACTGTGGCTGATATTTTGTTTGTTGATAAAGAACGTGTACCTACTGGTGTGAATGCAGCAAGAGGCGACATGTCTGATTATGATCCGGACTTTATAAATATCAAAGCAAATGAAATGGTAACTATTGATAAGTATACAGTGGATGAAAAATTTGGTACTGACCAGTTTGTTGCGGCTGATTTCACAACTGAAACTGCCATTGGCACAAGAGTATCTTTTAAAGATGGTAAGGCTATGAAAGCAAGTGCTACTGTTGCTTCTCCTTATGTTTTTAAAGGATTATACAACGATAATGGTCACACATTAATCCAGATTGAAGTATCTGATACAGCAGCTAAAAATGCTACTGCCTAATAAATAGAATACAGGAGGAATACATTAATGAGTATTTTAACAAGTGAAATGCAGGACGTGATGAGTAAGAAACACGTCCTTTTTGATGTTGCAGAAAAGGTAGAATATAAAAGAGATTTAACCACTGAGGAGAAGGAAGTAGCCGAAATTGCCGATGCATGGGCGAGAGAAATTGGTGAAACAGGCAAAGACCCTGATTGTCAGATTGCGGCTTATATTAAAAGAAATGTACAGGAAGAAGTTTATGATGCTCCTGATGAGTTACTTGACCAGATGTTTGAAAGAGGCAGTGTTGGTGAGTTTGATGATGTTGAATACAACAAGGAAGCAAAGAATACTTTGGTTGCTCATGAGGCTGCTAAAGGTGGCGTAGTTGACAGAAGTTGGATTGATATGTCTGCCGTTTATCCTACATGGAAAAATCGTCAAGTAGAAACAGATCTGTCCTATTCAGACCTTCGTAAGAATGGTTTTAAGTCTATTGCAAATCTCACCGTATTCATGAAAGAAGCATGTCAGAATGTATTATTTTATGATGTACTCTCTCAGGTAGATAATGCCATTGTTGGTGGTGATGCAAAGATTGATGTTACTGGTTCTACTTCTACACTTGATGCTATGGATGCACTTGCTCTATATCTTAACGATAGAAGCGATGATTCTGTTATCGTTGCTCTTACTAAGTATGCACAGGCTATCAGACGTATGAATGGTTTTGCACAGTATATGAGTAATGATATGAAGAATGATTTCAATAGATATGGTCTTGCAAAGACTTATGATTCTATTGGAATTGCAGCTATTTCTGGTGCAAAGCGTCAGGGTAATGGTAATCTTTTGATTCCTGACAAGAGAATCTTTGGTATCGCAGGTAAAGTAGGTAATCTTGATATGAAGGGTGATATTCATGTGTTCCAGGATATGAATAACCAGAGCGAGCAGGTACACTTAATGCTTAAAGACTTTACATATGGTTTTGCAATCACAAAGATTGAAAACTGTGCAAAGATTGTATTGTCTGCTTAATCTTTATGATTTTTAAATATTGGTGGTGGGAGAAATCCCACTGCCCCAATTGGAGGTAATATTTTGATTACGCAAGCAGAAAAAATTAACGTATTAAATTATAACGAAAACAAGGTTTCTGTCATGGTTTCTCCGACAGATTCTTTTACATTTGAACCATCAGTAGATGGTGAAATCCCATCTGTAATACCGATGACATTTGAACAGATTCGCTATGCGAATAATTATAATACATTTCGTGGTGGTTTCCTGTTTTTTGAAAACTCCAGAGCAAAAGAAATTTATGAAGAACTTGGTATCAGTAATTGGGGAAATATATTAAACAATAAAGAAATTCAAGATATTTTACTTAATCCTACATATGAAGGATTGAAGAAAATTGTTGACATTAAAGACAGTGCTGTATTTGAAAGGGTTAGAGCTGCTTTTCATAAGTTGAAGGCTGAAGGTACAAATGATATTTCTGTTCGTGTGCAGCAGATTATCAGCACAAGATACAAGGAATTGCAGAATAAAAAAGTAACTACTTCTATTGTAATTGAGAAAAAAGATCTTGCCCAGTCTGTCCCTAATCAAGAAGTAGAATCATTAAAAGCTGAAAATAAGGCAATGCAGGAGCAACTTGCAAATATGCAGGCAATGATGGAAAAACTTCTGGCACAGCAAGCATCTACATCAACCACTAATACATCTGATGCTAAGAAAAATTCCACAACATCTAAAAAATCACCAGGCAGACCAAAGAAAAATACAGAATAAGAAAGGAGGCGGTGTCTGATGAATAGTGGCACTACTTCTTTTGAAAAAATCTGTAAGCGGTTTTATGACCGTATTGAAAAAGATGAAAATTTCTTTAATTATTATAATGTAAGTGTATCTGAAGCAGTATCTATTGCAGAACAACGTGCGAAAAATTATCTTGTTGAATCTCTTGATGAGCTTTCAAGTATTGGTGATTTGGAAGTGGATTTTTCTGATTACGATGATGATATTGGTGAAGTTGTAAATTTCAAATTATATCCAAAAGAGATAAAACTTATATCTGAGATGATGTTTCTTATATATATGAAGCGTGATGAGGCTCTTTTACATGCTATGGAAATCAATTTTACACCTTCTGACTTAACTGTATTTTCTCCAGCAAATGAAAGAACAAGTTATCGTAATTTTATTGCTGATCTTACAAAATCTGTTGAAGATAATATAGATGATTATAAAAATAGGGATAGAAAAACAGGTAAGTTGAAACAGACAATAGATTATTCACAATATAGCGAGGAATAGGCATATGGATATAAATTATTATATGAAGATTCAAAATGGCTATGGTACGAAAAACAGACGTGAAAAGGAATTAAATAAAGTGAACCACGAAATGTCAAAGCATTTTGAAGACACTTTTGATACAGAAAAAGTTTTGCTTAATGGAATACCAACTCAGTTAATGATAATTAAAGATACTGATAATAACACATTTAAAAAGAAAATTAAATCTAAGCATGGTGAAAAATTTAATCTTGGGGATTATGTAGATTGGAATGGTCAGAAATGGCTTATTACACTAGTTGATGTTGATGAAAAAACGTGGAACCGTGGATATATGTATCTTTGTACTGTTCCTCTACGCTGGCAAAATTCAGAAGGGGAGATTATTGAACGCTACGTTTATGCTGAGGATTTTACTAAGTATTCAAACGGAGTCACTGGAAACAGCACTATCACTATAGGTGATAACCAATATGGTTTAACTTTACCAGTGGATAGTGAAACCAAAAAACTCAAACGTGATATGCGTTTCCCAATGGATTTTGATGATAGTGAACAACCTGATATTTATAAACTCACCAATAGAAAAACTAAGCTGAATGATAATCAATATTTTGGTCGTGGTGGCACAATGATTGTAACTATGTCTTTCGATGCTTTTAATCCAAATGATGATAAGAAAGTTACTATGGAAAATGGTCAGGAAGTATGGATCTGTAATTATAACAATTCCCACACTCCTCTCCCATCTACTCCACCAGTACTCGATAAAACGACAGATTTATTGGCTGTGATTTCTGGAAACACAAACCTGCGGAATGGATACAGCCGTACATATACTGTTACATTTACAGATAATGACGGTAATCCGGTTGACTGGCAAAGCACCAATTTCAGCTGGAATGTTGTATCAGATTTTGATGTACAACAAACTGTATCTAATAATAAAATAACACTTTCCATTAATGACGAGAATTTGATCGGAGGTTCTTTTTTATTGCAAGTTATCACTGATTCAATCGTTTTATCAGAAGTAAAAATAAATATTGTAGAATGAAGGAGGTGAATACTTATAGGGAAATCACGAAGTTATGAAATTATTGAGTACCGTAAAAAAATAATGGATGAGATTTGTAAATCCAAGGAACTCATAAAATTATTAGGTTGTGCAAATGAAGAATATCCTGAAGACATCATCCCATATAAATATTCATTTCCACATGAATATATACCAGGCACACAGGATAAAGCAAATAGATTTACTAATTATGAAATAAGTGCAAATATTGATCCAAGAAACAATGTATTTAAGGATCTAACAATATATTTCTTTGTTGTCTGTCATGAGGACATAATTCAATATAAAGAAAAAGGACGAACTTATCTTTGGTATGACAAGGTGGCTTGTGAATTGGATAATATATTCTGTGAAAAAAATGTATTAGGTGTTGGTAAAACAGTTCTTATAAGTAACACTCCATATTGTCCACAACAAAAACATAAAGGAAGGTTATTAAAATTCATCGTAAAGGATTTTAATAATGGGCTGAAATATGGAAAATAGAAAAAGCTTATTAAACCTATCTTCTGTTGATATTCTTCCTAATTTATCAATTAGAATACCCACTGTTGGAGAAATATTAGAAAACGAAGATTCTTACTATAGTATCGTATCCTCTCTCACTGCTACTCCATTTCAATATATGGTTCAGTTAGATGATATGGGGATAGATTATACAAAAATAACAGATTATGAATTATTTAAAATACTATTTCCTATGTATGCAAAATCAAATTTATCTATATTATTTGGCGATTTGAATACATCTGATTTTGATGTTTATATAAATAAACAAGATGATAGTCAAGTAATATACAGTCCATCTAATGATATTATTATTGATGAACTTGCGTATAATGATTTGGCAAATATCATAAGAAAAATAAATCTTTTAGATAAAGTGAATTCAAAACCAGGTAATGAATCCGCACGAAAATATTTACTAGAAAAAGAACGCAAGAAACAAAAACGTAATGCAAAAAAGAAAAAAGAACCATATTTAGAAAAAATGGTTATTGCATTAGTAAACACAAATGAATTTCCATATGATTATGATTCATGTATGGACTTGTCTATCTATAGATTTAATCAAAGTTTTAAACAGATTCAACATAAAATAAGTTTTGATAATACAATGATTGGTGTATATGCTGGTACTGTTGATACATCTAAATTGAGCAACAAGGATGCTCTTTCTTGGATACCAAACAAATAATTATTATTATAAAAACAAGACCATAATCGGTCTTTTTATTTTGCAAAAATTAAAAACAGGAGGAATAATTAATGAATATTGATAAGTTTACGATTACAAGTTATGACCAGATTACGGGTTTTGATAGAACAAACGGAAGTCTGGATATGATTCTTGACGAATTGAGTGACTTTACACTCTCTCATGAAGAAGAAAAGACTGATATTACTGGTAAGGGTGGCAGAGTTATTAGTTCTTTGAAAAAGAACAAGAAAGTTACTGGTAAAGGTACTAACGGTATGCTGTCTGGTGGTGCTTTAGCTGCTATGCTTGGTGCTGAGATTGAAGACGGTAAGCATATTATCAGATATACTGATGCAATCACTGTAACTGAAAACAAAGGTATCACCAAAGAAGTTGCTACTGGTACAATCGGCAATGAAATCAGTACTATTTATGTTAGAGATACAAACAATGCATATATTTCTGGTGGAAAGAAATTAACACAGACAGGTGCCGAACCTGCAACTGGAGAATTTTCTTATGACCCAGAAACAAAAGAAATTACATTTTTTGAAGGTGATATTACCGATGGTACAGAAGTAATCGCATTCTATGATGCAGAAGTAGAAGGTAAGAAAATCTCTAACGATTCAAACAATTACAGCAAAACGCTCCAGGTGTTTATAGATGTGACTTGTCAAGATGGATGTGACAATCTCTTCCATGGGCAGTTTATTATTGATAGAGCTGATTTTAATGGTACTTTTGATGTCGCTGGTGGTTCTGATCCCGCTACACTTGGCTTTGAATTTACTTCCATGCCTAACTTATGTACTGGCAAGAGTCAATTATGGGACTTCGTTCTTTTCGATTAAACCCAGAATATTTATGGGTAGTTTTTATACTACCCACATATTAAAAGCGGAGGTTAAAAATGTCAGAGAAAAAGAAAATTCCTTGTCGTGTCTGTGGAAAATTATTTGAGCCATGCTCATACTGTCAATCTCATGCAGATGTATTTAGGTGGCGTAATTTTGCTTGTTCAATAGAATGTGCAACAAAATACACCAATGATACTATTGCTTATCGTGAATCTATTAAAAATAAGAAAACTTTAGATAAGAATGAAAAAATAGTAAGTAAGATAGCTACTGAGAATGAGACAAAAAGCGAAGATGTTGTTATTACTACAACGGCGACAAAGAAAAAATCTACTAAGAAAAATTCAACTATTGTTATTGAAAATAATGAAACCGAATAACGGATATTGTGTATTGTAATCATAAATAGGGCTATGACCAATACATAATATTCTTGTTATGGGTTATAGCCCTATTTTTTACGATTGGGGGTAGTTAATATAAAACAAGGGATAATATTCGATTCTTTAGATGAAGTTTATCAGTATTATAATAATGACGTTCTTAAAATTTTAAATATAAAACAAATCATTTTTTATGGAGATGCTATGGGGGTTCAGCCAGATTGGATAGGACAGTCTGTATATGATGGAAAATTAATTGCTTATTATGGGAAAGAACGAACTAAAGAGTGTTGGGAACGTTGGAAGCGATATGATACATAAAATAACAATTTGATGAAAGGAATTTATTTTAATATGAATAAAATTAATTTAAAGGGAGTAACATCTGAATCAGTTGCAGGTGTTCTTATTTTATTTGTTGCATTAATTAACGCTGTATTGCAGATATTCGACATTAATATTTTACCTATTACAAATGAAGATGTGACGAATATTGTATCCACTCTATTTTTAATTGCAACTGCATTATGGAATACATGGAAAAATCGCAATATTACCAGTGCTTCACAGGTTGCACAGAATATTACAGATGCTATTAAAAATGGTGAAATATTAGAAGAAGACGTGAAAAGACTTATTAATAAAATTAAAGAATAGGAATGGTGATACATATGAAAATTGCTTTAACTGTCGGACATTCACAACTGAAAAATGGAAGTTATACAAGTGCTGACGGAAAACAATATGGAGGATGTAATGAATATGTATATTCTAAGCGTCTTTCAAAACAAGTAACTCAGGCTTTAAGAAAAAATGGACATACTGTCACAAGGATTGTATGCCCAGAGAAAAAATTTACATCTAGTACTGAAGAAAGATCTTATAAATTAAATCTTATTAATTCTGGAAATTATGATTTAGTTATTGAACTACATTTAAATGCTGCAACCCCTACTGCCGAAGGTACAGAAGTGTTATATAAATCAACTGCTGGTAAGAAATATGCAACACAGGTTCAAAAGCAATTATCTACTATTTTTAAAGATAGAGGTATAAAGCAGCGTTCAGATTTATATATCTTGAATGGAATAAAACCGCCAGCTATTTTGATTGAAACATTTTTCTGCACGAACAAAAACGATTATAAAAAAGGAAAAGGGTTGGTCAACCGCAAAAAAGTAGCAAAGGCAATTGCCAAGGGTATTGAGAAAGCAATTTAAGGAGAATGTAGATGGATGCAATAACTGAATTAGTAAAAATTGATTTCTCTTCTATCTTTGTTTCTGTATTTATTGTTTTAATAGGAATTAAAGCAGTTGTATCCATTTTTGAATGGGTTATCAATAAACTTGGTCTTGAAACAAAATGGATGAGAAAACAACATGAAGAACACGACCTATTAATACAAACATCTCAAAATTTGATTGCGTTACAAGAAAAGCATGTAGAAGATATGAAAAAATCAGATGAGCATGATGCAGAAATGCGAAATGATATAAAGAAACTTACTGACTTATTTGTAGATAAGCAGATTAACGATTACAGATGGGAAATCATCAATCTTGCTGATAAAATTGCCAATGGGAAAATTGTTAGCAAAGAATGTCTTAGACATGCGATTTCTACATACGAAAAATATGAAAAAATAATTAATGAGCATGGATTAGTAAATGGTGAAGTGGAAATTTCTATTGAGATAATTAAAGAAAATTATCAGAAAAAATTAAAAGAAGGATTTTAGAGGAGATTGATATGAATAAAATTTTAGAATTATTAATGAGTGACACAGAGATGTTATTACCTGTAATTAAGGAATATATCAATAAATATAAACCAGTGGCATACGGCTTAGTACAAGAGGTAGTTGAAGTATATAAAGATTATTCAAATAATACTGAATACCCTGCTATTGTTGCAAAAACGAAGAAAAATATGTATGATGCTTATGTCTCTGTTGGATTTACAGAAGATCAGGCTTTAGCCTTGATGATTAATGATAATATTCAACTTATGAAGAATGTTAAACAGATTGCATCTTCTTCTAACAAAAACAACATAAAATAGTAAATAATTGTAAACTTGAAAGAGTGATTTTATTGATATAAAATTTTTGTTGAAATATTACTAGTATTGGTTTATAATGACCTATATAAGATAACAAGCAATTATCCGTTGATGGTTTGAGTCATAATTTGGTCGATTATGGCTAATAAATTGAAATTAAATTATTAACACAAAGTAACCGCTATTTTGTCTCATGGCGGTTATTTTTGTGTCTTTTGTCAAGAAACTTGACTATGTAAGCTGATACTACTCCGCTTACAATGCCAATAACTAACGGTATTACTATTAGTTCACAAATTGTCACTTCTATATCACCCTCCTTTCTTAGCAAGGGTATCTATTAGATAAACAGAGCATCACTACTCTGACGTGACTCAAACCACCAACCATCCTATTCTAGCCAAAAATAAAATGTTGAATAATTGCTTGTCTTGTATAATTATAAGAAAAACATCATATTTTGTCAAATAAAATACCTATAGTTACTACTAAATAAGTTGTAACAAAGGTATTTTTTTATTTTGTAGAAGTATTTATATGAATACCAATAAATTGATATAGGTATTTCTCATACTGAATGTTGGAGGTTATTGAACCAACATATTTTTTTAGAACGGATATAAATGGGTCGCTCCCATATAATTGGTGGTCAATCTCCTACCACCACTCCGTTCTATTTTAAAAATATTTAGGAGATGAATGTAGAAATAAGTATTGGAACTGAAAACAATTTTTTAAAAACGAAGGAGATTTTAAGCTATGAATAAAATTAAGGAATTTTTTAATGAAAAGTTTGGAACTGTTAGAACTATTGATATTAATGGGATTACCTATTTTGTTGCAACAGATATTGCTAAAATATTGGGATATAAAAATCCTCAGAAGGCAATCCGAGACCATTGTAAAGGGGTGAATGAAACGTTCATACCTTCAAATGGAGGTAAACAAAAGGCAAAAATAATCAAAAAATCTGATATTTACAGATTAATTGTACGCTCAAAGTTAGATTCCATAGACGAATTTGAATCGTGGGTATTTGATGAAATTTTACCAACCATTGAAAGAACAGGTGCATATATTGAAGAAGGACGAGAAGAAGAAATGATTGAACATTATTTTTCTTCCATAAGCGATGAAGTTAAACTGTTAATGGTAAAAGATTTGCAAGAAACTGTTCGTAAAGAAAAAGAAAAGAACAAAGAACTCCAACAATTTTATGACGACTTAATGAATACAAATGAATTATATCATATGAATATAGTTGCAAAAGAATTAAAGATAGGTAGAAATACAATGTTATCTTATCTTCGTGGTAAAAAGATTATGTTTTATCAAGACAATTCAAATGTACCTTATCAAAGATTTATGAATCAAAAATTATTTGCTGTTGTAGAAACACCTTGCACTGATGGGAAATACAGACCAGTTACATATGCAACGAAAAAAGGACTAGATTATATTAGAAAACTACTGCGAAAAGATGGATATTATGATCTTGTAACTGAATAAATAACCTGTTACTCCACTATTTTGATTATAGTGGAGTTTTTGTGTATAAAGGAGTGATATTTATAAGCAAAAATATAGGAAAAGTTTTTGAGCAAAATTGGAAAAACTCATGCCCTGATAATATTTTTTATTACAGACCACCAGACGCAGCACAATCTTTTGGTGAAAATTCAAATTTACGTTTCAGTGCAAAATCACCATGTGATTGTTTTATGTTTAATGGAAAAATATTATATACATTAGAATTAAAATCTGTTAAAACTAAGTCTATTTCTTTTGAAAGAACAAAAGAAGACAAAGGAGTAATACATAAACATCAAATAGATAGTCTCAAAAAGTTTTCGTCATATAAAAATGTTGTAAGTGGATTTTTGTTTGATTTTCGACTGAGCGATATGACATATTTTTGTTCAATAAAAGAATTTATTAATATGATAGATAACTTAGACAAAAAATCGTTTAACGAAAAAGACTTATTAGAACAATGTAAACCTATAAAAATTGAAAAGAAAAAACTAAAAGTAAATTACAGATATAATATAGA
>CAMWUK010000022.1 GCA_947177415.1 uncultured Clostridiaceae bacterium | reverse complement strand
TAGATATTATGTATATTCTGGAAAAATCCGAATGAGGGGTTCTGAATAGTTACAATATTTTTAATTATAATGTATATTTCGGCAAAATATGAATGGCATGGCTAAACAGTTACAAATATTTAAACAACTCCTTAGAATCCTCTTTCTTTACTGTTTCCTTCACATCAAGAACCTCTACCTTTACATTCTTGTTTCCGAATCCAATCTCTATTACATCCCCAGCTTTGACACTCACAGAAGCTTTCGCAACTTTACCATTAACCGTAACCCGACCTGCATCACATGCCTCATTTGCTACAGTTCTTCTTTTTATCAAACGGGAAACCTTTAAAAACTTATCTAATCTCATCTTTATCTATCCTCTCTAAATCTAAGTATATAAATAACAGAACAAAGTGGGCAAGCCCACATCAGCTCCCCCTAACCCCTCATTCATGATGGGATTGCACACTTTGCGTGCCAGATGCGTGTTGCATGTTTTTTTGCAACAATATTCCTTACGCATCTGTGCACATCCTAAGTGGAGCGTTTTTACTTTATAGGACGAACTTTCCTATAAAGTAAAAAAGGGGTCTCCACATGAATTATGTGAAAACCCCGGAAATAAATCCTATTTCTTATTTGTTAATTACTTCCTTTAAAGCTTTACCTGCTTTGAACTTAGGAGCCTTTGATGCAGGAATTGTCATAGTTTTACCTGTCTGAGGGTTTCTTCCTTCTCTTGCTGCTCTTTCTGCTACTTCAAAAGTACCAAAACCTACTAATTGGATTTTCTCGCCTTTTGTCAACTCTTCTGTAACAACATCAACAAAAGCCTTTAATGCTTTCTCAGAGTCTTTCTTAGATAATTCTGTCTTTTCTGCAATTGCTGCAACTAATTCTGCTTTGTTCATGGATTTACTCCTCCTCTTAAAATTGTAAATTTTCCTGTGGACTTGACATCCACTTTCTTATCTCGTAAATTCGTCCTAAGTTCTCGAAAGTGCTTTCTTTCTTAATTTGAAACGGGTTTAGAACGCCTACATGTCTATTTATAAACTTATCTTCACCATTTGTCAAGGAATTTTCCAAAATTACCCTTGAAAAATATAGGAATTTACTATTTTTGTGCAACTTTCCTATAAAATAAAAGCAAAATTTATTCCTTATTTTCTGATATTTCAAGGTTTTTGTTATAATTTTTTAACTATTTGGTAACAGTTCAATCCCCAGCTGAACTGTTACTATTTTTAGCCAATTTGTATATTCTAGACCAGTGTTCACTCACAAGCTTGACACTTGCTGTCAAGCTATGTGCCAAGAACATAGAACAGCCAAGAATCCAGCCTTTCGCCGAAGGCGAATTCTAAATAGGATGGATTCTGTTACTGTTTGCACTATAGGTGTGAACAGTAACTATTCTGGCACTTTATGAATGAACCCGGCTGAACTCAGTTACTGTTAGCACCATAGGTGTGAACAGTAACCTTTAATTGTTACTGCTCCATCTGCTTACCAAGAAAATTTGCTGCAGCAGCTGCCAATTTAGGTTCTACTTCTGTAAAAGTCTGGGTCTTGTCCTTTGCTAAGATTGCCACAGCTCCAATAGCATCCCCCTGACAAATAATTGGAGCAATTACTTCCTGCTGGTACTCATCCAAATGTGGTGCTACTGCTCTATAGTTCTTACTCTGTTTATCGGCTACTACCAAACTTCTCTCTTCAATTGTCTCTTCTAACTTAGGTGAAATTGGTTGGTTTAGAATATCTTTTCTTCCTCCTCCAGAAGCTGCAATAATCTGATCTTTATCCACAATACATACCACATGTCCGGTTGTCTGGGAAAGTGCTTCTGCATATTGTCCTGCAAATGTGCTTAGTTCGCCGATTGGAGAATATTTTTTTAAAATAATTTCGCCTTTACGATCTGTGAAAATTTCTAATGGATCTCCTTCTCTGATTCGCAAGGTTCTTCGGATTTCTTTCGGAATAACCACCCTGCCAAGTTCATCTATTCTTCTTACGATTCCTGTTGCTTTCATACATTTCCCTCCATTTTTTACATCTCCGTTTTGGTTTTTCTATTTTAGTGTTGTGCTGTTAGTATCTGTAAAAAGTGGGGGATTATGCACATCTTTATTTATAAAATTACCTATTTTCATAAAATTGGACATCATGCAAACTCCCTTTGCTCCAGCTAAAATACACTCTTTTGCATTTTTATGTGTAATTCCGCCAATCGCATATACAGGTATGGTTACATTTTCACATACACTATATAGGAAATCCAATCCTCTGGGAGGAAATCCCGGTTTGCAGGAAGTTTCAAAAATATGTCCGGCAATCAGTCTGGATGCTCCTAATTTTTGTGCTTCCTTTGCCTCCTGCACAGAATGTACAGATACCCCAATTTGCTGGAAAAAATTTTTCTCCTCTCCGGTCATTTTTTGTAAAATCCAAAAAGGTACATGTATGTTAGGCACGCCTAACCCTTTTGCCACATCTACATAAAAATGCAAAAACACAGGAATCCCATATTTCTCTCCCATTGCTGTCACTTGTTCTGCCAATTCTTCATATTCTTTTGCTGGCAAATCTTTTTCCCGGAGTATAAGGGATTCTGGATTCTGCTTCATCACTCTTTTAATTTGTTCTAAGTAGTTCCTTTCTACTAGATGCCTGTTTGTAATAGCAATACAAGGAATTTCTTCATCTTCGCACATATACATAATCATTCATAACCGGCTGCAATCCCTCTTCAGATAATTCCTGATACATCTGTCCAAAACTACGGTCATCCGCAATCTCAAATTGTTCGTCTCCGGCTTCTCCTTCCTCTTGTCCTGTATATTTACTTTCATGGTCACCAATTCCTGTGGATACTCCTGCCGAAACCTTTGTTGCTGCAATTTTCACAATTCCATCCCGAAATTGTTTCGTTTCTCTGGAGGAAACCGTGATTCCTACAAATGGTAAGAAAATGCGATATGCACACAAAATCTGGCAAAGCTGGCTCTCATGTACATCCAAAGGATTTATCTTGTTATTATTAATAATTGGTCTTAATCTAGGACAGGATAAAGAATATTCCGCATAAGGATACTTTCTTTGCAGATAGTAGGCATGTAGTGCAGTTGCCAGTGCATCCTTACGAAAATCTGCCAACCCAAGCAATGCTGAAAATGCCACCCCTCGCATTCCTCCCATCAAGGCACGTTCCTGTGCCTCAAAACGATATGGAAATACTCTTTTATGTCCCATTAAATGTAATGTTTCATATTTGTCTCCATGATATGTCTCTTGAAAGACTGTAACATAATCTGCACCACATTCATGCAGATATCTATATTCATCACTGTTTACCGGATATATTTCCAGTCCAATATTCCGAAAATATTTTTTTGCTGTCTTACAAGCCTCTCCAATATATTCTATACTGCTTTTCACACGGCTTTCTCCTGTAAGAAGCAAAATTTCTTCCATACCAGAATCAGCAATAATCTTCATTTCCTTTTCTATTTCTTCCTTAGTCAACTGCTTTCTGCTAATATCATTATAACAATTAAACCCACAATATACACAATAATTTTCGCAATAATTTGCCAGATATAATGGCGTAAACATATAAACCGTATTTCCAAAATGTTTGCTGGTTTCTTGTTTGGCTTTTGCTGCCATTTCCTCTAAATATGGTTGTGCTGCCGGGGATAAAAGAGCTTTAAAATCTTCTATAGAACACCTGTCTTTTGCAAGTGCCTGCCTCACATCTGCTTCTGTATATTCCTCATAATGATAATGTTCCATTTCATGGAGAACTTTCTCCATAATATCTGAGTTAATCCTCTCCATTCCCTCTTCATATTCCATATAATTGGTTCGTGATGCGGGATTTTGTTCTAATTCATGTTTCTTCTTTAATACTGAATCACTCAGCTTTTCGGAATCTACATAAAACTGATTTTGCAGACCTGCCTGAACTTTTGCCTTTTCTTCCATAAATTACCAGCCTTTCTCTCTAATCTCGAAACTGTTCAGAACTATAAACAGTTACCTAATCTCTTAAAAAACCAGTTAATGGATCAGAGGCTTGTGCACCTCTTTCCAATACTCTTCCAAGTCCCGCTAAATATGCATTTCTGCCTGCTATAATGGCGTGTTTAAATGCCTCTGCCATAGCCGGAATATCTCCTGCTGTTGCCAATGCTGTATTTGCCATAATGGCAGCCGCTCCCATCTCCATTGCAGCACAAGCTTCAGAAGGCTTGCCAATTCCTGCATCTACAATAATTGGCAAATCTATTTCATCAATTAGAATTTGTATAAAATCTTTTGTAGCCAGCCCCTTATTGGAACCAATTGGAGAAGCAAGAGGCATGACCGCTGCCGCCCCGGCATTGGCTAAATCTCTTGCAGTATACAAATCGGGGTACATGTATGGCAAAACCACAAATCCTTCTTTGACCAACATTTCTGTTGCCTTAACCGTCTCTGTATTATCTGGAAGCAAATATTTACTATCTCTCATAATCTCTACTTTGACAAAATTTCCACATCCAATTTCCCTTGCCATTTTTGCAATATAAACGGCTTCCTTTGCATCTCTTGCTCCTGATGTATTTGGAAGCAATGTTACATCTTCGGGAATATAGTCTATAATATTTTCCTGCTGGTTTGTATTCATGCGTCTTACTGCAAGGGTAATCATCTGTGCTTCGGCATTCTTTACAGCCGCTTCTATCAACTTCATAGAATATTTTCCTGAACCTAAAATAAAACGGGAAGAAAATTCTTTCTCCCCTAGTAAAAATGTATCTTTTTTTTCCACTGTGTTTACCTCCTTGTTATGTTGTTGCAGTGTAACTATTCATCAGCCTCCACCGACAAAACCAACAATCTCTACCACATCTCCATCCCGGAATATCTTGGTTGCATATTCTTCTTTGGGAAGGATTTCTTCATTCCAGCCAATTGCTATATGATCTGATACATAACCATTTTCTTTTAAATAGTCTTCTAATCTCATTCCGGCAGCATCCTGTGCTTCCCCATTAATCTGAACCATATATCCGTCTCCCTTCTTGTAACAAAAAGTAGCAACAGTCCAGCCGGGAACTGACCTGTTGCACAAAATTACAAATAATATAAGACTTATGCACTGTATGGAATCGAACCATAAATCTCCTGCCTGAGGAGCAGGTGCCTTACCATTAGACGACAGTGCACAGCCGGGCAGGGGTTTCCTGCTTCTTTCCTCTAGGGGAGGAGCGTCTTAAATATAGACCACCGACAATTACAGTATAACAATTGTGCCTATAATTGTCAATTAGGGGACAATCTGGTTACTGTTCACTCACAAGCTTGACACTTGCTGTCAAGCTATGTGCCAAGAACATAGAACAGCCAAGAATCCAGCCTTTCGCTGAATGCGAATTATAATGGGCTGGATTCCGTTACTGTTTGCACCGTAGGTGTGAACCGTAACACACTCTGCTCCAATAAAACAAAGGCAGCATTGGAATATTGCTTTTTCAAACGTTCGTATGTTTTTATCCTAAAGCCGGCTCCCTCCTTTAGAAGACCATATTGTTGGAAAAATTTAATATTATATGTATTGCAGTTCTTTACCGCTAATGTTGTAGCTTTATTGATATGTAATTTTAAAAAATCAAGTGCCTTAGTCTGGTATTTTTTCGTAAAAGCATTGGTTAAAATGCAGATTGCCATTTCAACCTTGTCACTCATTCTTGGTGCCTGCATCATCAGTTCAAAATATTCATCCATACTTAGGGAAACACAAAATTCATTGTTGTAGAATGAGATATCCAGTATATCACGCAAAAGATATCCCGATTCTTCAGGAAAGTAAATTTTACATTCTATAGGTGCAAATTGCCTTAATGCAAGCCGCAACACCTCATCGGCATCCGCCCCCCATGATGCAGGGTTTTCAAAATTTGCCCATAAATGCAATTTGCAAAAATGTTCCCAGCCTAGCATTCGTTTTCTTGAACCCGGCATAAGAGAATTTGTCAGCAATTTCCTAAAAAAAGAAACATAATTGTAATTTATATTCCAACAAAATCCAAATGCCCCTTTTCGGAGAATAAGGTCTGATGTTCTGTTTTCAAGTACAATAGATTCTATATTATTTGCAAACAGAAACCCATATTTCCGAATAAGCTTTACAGAGGGAGGTATCACAAAGTCATGACCATAAAGTATAGCTTTTTCACCAATGACTTCTACACTATCAGGAATCCTAATAACCTTATCCAGACATTGTAATTCAATTTCTCTAGTATTGGTCTTTAAAAGAATATGGTCTAATATTACAAACATATCATTTTCAATGTAAGGTGTATCTGCAAAAGCAGCTTCATTGACATCAATCCTTCGTTTTCTTTCTATCTGAGGTTTTAAAATCACCTCTTTTAAATGCCTGCAAAATAAAAATGCCCTTTCTTCAATCTTTAAAATATCACCGGGCAGTTCTAACCTCTCAATAGAAGTTTTAAAAAATGCCATATCCCCTATTACCCTAATCGTATCCGGCAGCGTAACCCCCTTGATACCGAGACCAGCAAAAGCCTTTCTGCCAATTACACGAATCGGTTTTCCATTAATATATGCCGGAATCACAGGGTGGCTTTCTTTTCCCCTATATGCCATAATCTTGCAATTCTGGCCATTTATACGAAAAAAATAGCCATGTGCATTTGCTTCCTGTGCCGTCATTTTTAGCTGTTTATTCAAAAACCCCATTATCATTCACTCCTTTTATCTCCGCAAAAATAACTGTGTTACCATTCACACCAAATCCAGCCTATTTATTACTAAGGCGGTCAAATAACGATGTTTTTACTTGCCTAAATTTCCATCTGCTGTGTTGGTCTACACTCCGTTTCCGTCCGTGCTAAGCAGATGTCCACTGGACATCTAGCACCGTCAATCGACGTAGCCACCGCTACGCCTCATTCCTCCGCCTTGCAGAATGAAAATTTATTCTGCGTAAAATTCATCGACATTTAACAGCCTTAGTAATATGATTCGCACTCAATGAAAAGCGGAAGTCAAGACCTGACTAACCCATAATCATTGTTGAGCATGTTTTTTTAAATAAGCAATAAACTCTTCCAAGGAAACCGGCTTACTAAACAAATACCCCTGATATCGTTTACAGCCAAGCTCTAATAGTTTTTCTTTTTGCCGGTTGGTTTCCACATATTCTGCAATAACAGCCACATCTAAGTCAGATCCTAATTTCACTATAGAGGAAATAATCTTCTGGTTCGTCTCTAAATCTAACATCTTTCCTACCAAAGAACCATCTAACTTAACCACATTAAAGTAATTAGACTGCAAATATAATAGTGAAGTATGTCCCATTCCAAAATCATCAATAAGTAACGTATGCCCCACCTTTTTTAAATGGCTTAATTTATCTATTACAATATTAGAGTTAGCAATCATATCCTGTTCTGTTATTTCAATCCAAAGTTTTTCTGCAGGCACCTGATATTTTTTGAGATTTTCATTAATACAACTCTCTATATCCCACAAAAGGGATTTTGCAGTAATATTGACTGAAATCTTGAAATCACCCTTATATTCTTTGCTAGTAATCTGAATCGCTTCACATGCCATCTCAAACAAAAGACCTTCTAGTTTTGGTAACAATCCCCCTTCCTTTGCCAGATAAATAATAAGTGGAGGATATATAAAACCAAATACCGGATGTTTCCATCGAATTAATGCTTCTGCCCCTAAACAAACATCTTCCGAATTAATTTGTGGCTGATATAATAGAAATAGTTCTTTCTTTTTAATTGCCATTTTCAAATCCTGTAAAAGCATCCTGGCAACCAATCCCATCTTATCTGTACGCATTAAATATTTAGGAACTTCATTTTTTTCTTCTAATTCCTGTAATTCACTGATTAGCAATTTTAAACAGTTTTTGGCTGACTTTTCTCTGGCTTTTTTATGTATAAGTAAAAATGGAAAGTATAAAGATACTCCCAATATAATACAAAGTAATTGCAGTATACTTCCACGGATAGAACCGGTTGCCATATATCCGCTAACCAAAACCGGTGTAGTCCAGCTGATATCCTGTGTTACTGGTGGAACAAGTCCCCAATACACTCCTCCATAAGATATAAGATAGCACATTATTGGTGTTAGAATAAATGGAATGGCAAGTATTGGGTTAAATACAATTGGCAATCCAAAATTCAGCACTTCATTTAAGTTAAAAATAACTGTTGGGAATGCCAGCTTTGCAATCCGGTTCATTCTATCTTTACGGAAGAATAGCAAAAGAGCAATTAAAACACAAATTGTAGTACCACAGCCACCCATAACCACAAAAACATCAAACATACTTTTGCTAAATACCACACCATCCTGCAATTTAAAGATATTCTGAGCAACTGGCTCTAATACATGACTTCCATGTATTCCAAAAACCCATAAAACATGTAATATTATTGTATAGCTAAGTCCTTGCCTAAAACCCGCTTGCTTATTTTCAAATAATGCACAAAAAACATTAGATATCAAACTTTGTAGAGAATATACACCAAACATTATTGTCAGTCCTTTTGCAACAAGTGCATAGAATCCTATTATCAAAAATACTGGCAAAAATGATTGTATTGCATTTCCACAAATCACTTCCATTCCTACTGTGTACTCTTTCATAGAAAGAAATGTGACCTTTCTTAACCAACTATAAAGATAACAAGCAGTTAATGGAATCACAATGGCCAAGAAAGTTCCTGTTGACCCAAAACTTTCTGCTTCAAAATGCTCTGTTCCAATATTAAGTTGTGCTCCGTATGATCCTAGGGCAACAATAACATATAATGCCGCTTTATCTGTTGTTTCATTCTTTTCCATAGCAAAACTAATTGCCAATGAAACAACCAATGCAATAGAAAAGCAGCCAAAAGTTCCATTATAAATAGCAGTTAATAGCCAGCTAATCCAACCAAAATAATCACCAGTGATAATCTCCTGATATGCTGGAATAGGCAAATTAAGTACCGCACAGGCTATCCCACCTGTCAAAATAAAAGGCATCATCATAACTAACCCATGACGAATCACTGTCAGCAGGAAGTTTCCTTCTATTTTGTAGACAATCTTTCGACATAATGCTCTCATGCCTCTTCCCTCCTTTAGTTAATCACCTGTTACACTTTTAAAAAAGCTCTCCCACGAATAAATTTTACTTTTCATAGGACAGCTTCTTTAGCCTCTTTATTCGGTTTCCTTACATATTTTTTCTAATGCTTTTTTTATACTTTCTTTTTCAAACGGCTTAGTCAAAAAATCTGAAGCACCATTCTTGATTGCTTTCATCATCTTTTCTTTCTGACCAGCTGCGGTCACCATAACTACCTTTGCATTTTCATCCACATGTTTAATTAACTTTAGGCATTCAATACCATCCATCTTTGGCATAGTGATATCCATAGTTACCATATCCGGTTTTAGTTCCTTATACTTTAAATATCCTTCTTCACCATTTTCTGCTTCAAAAATCACTTCATGTCCACATTCTTCCAAAATTCCTCTTAAAATTCTCCTAGATGTTTTGGAATCATCTACTATCATTACTTTTGCCATTTGTATCCCCTCCTCAATAGTTTCCGTTCAATAGCCTAACTATAATACTAAAAACTCCAATTCTTTACCTTTTACAAAAATTGGAATGCTGCATATTTTTTCTGATGTAAATTCTTTGTCATCTTCAATAAGCTCTGGTGGCAATAATTCCAAAGATATACCTTCCTGGCTTAGTGCAGAAACATATAATCCGTTCACACAATTTAAAAATTCTCCTACTGCATCCAGTGCATCTTTATCCATTTCTGTGAAATCAGCTTGTCCAAAGATACTGGCAATGTCCAGTAATCCCCCTTGCACATCAGCAAAAACAGTAGTTTTTCCACTTTCTCCATCAACTACCTGCATAGCTCCTTTGGACACAACTGTTGATTTGGCAAGATCTGCTTTCCCGATATAAATATGTCTGTCAATGCAACGGATCATCGTTCTCACTGCTACACCAATCCATTCTCCGAATTCCAAGGTCTCTGGAGATAAATATAGTGGGACTATCTTATCTGGATCATCACTCTTCAACATCTCCATATCGGTTTTACTAAAACTATGTTTTACACGGAAGCCTTCTAAAACTTTTTCCATTTCCTCCAAACCCAAAATGTCAGCATCGACTAAAACTTGAGAAAATGCTAAATATGTATTTCCTTGGGTTTTTAACAAATTGCCAATCTGTTCATCTGTGAGATATCCTTTCTCCACTGCAATATCTCCAAATCTTTTATCCATAGTTGCCTGTAGACGATTTACTTCATCCGCCTGCTCCATAGTCATCATTCCCTCTACAACAGCAATAAGACCAAGCTTCACACGGACTTTGTCCATTTTTTCTACAATCGTTTCTAGTTGTACACTAGTCAGTTTCCCTATTTCTACTAAATAATCCCCTAAAATATACTCTACCATCTAATAACCCCTTTCTTATTATATTCTATACACATTATACACAATTTTATTTAATAATTCTACCATTTTTCGTTATTTATCACAAAATTTGTAACAGTTCAGCCGGGATCTGACCTGTTACGGAATTGGGCAAGCTCCGCATTATAAATTGCCCAATTCTACTCCTATTTTAGTCTTTTTTATGGTCTTTAAAGTGGAGTGTGCAAGACCTACCTGAACTGTTACCAAAATTTACCCTGAAAGTCCTGACAAACGGCTATATTTCGTGCAAGCTTGCTTGCAAAGAAATATAGACATATTTTATCTGCATTTGTGACACAATCCTTCAAAAACCAGAGAATGTCCAGTAATCACAAATTCACTATCTATACTTTTCACTTCTGAGTCCAACTTATCCATATAAGGAAAAGTTACATCTGACACTCTTCCACAACCACTGCACTTTACATGATAATGGGGCTTGGTAATACTCTCATAACAATCTGCACCATTTGGCATAGGGATGTGCAAAACTTTTTCCTGTTCTGCCAGCATTTTAAGATTACGAAATACGGTTGCCCTTGAAATGGTTGGATATTTTTTATGTATCTGTTGATAAATCTGATCCGCTGTAGGATGTTCCATCATATATTTTAATTCATCCAATATAACTTTTTTCTGTAAAGTATTACGTTCGTTTTTCATCTTTTTCACCTATCCAGTCTTGTAAAATATGATTTATGCAGTTCATTCTCTATTCCATATTATACCTTTAATTTCTTATTATTTATGCCTCATTACTTTGTCAATCGGTAACGGTTCAGCCGAGGGCTGATCTGTTACCGAATTGTCCTTCTTAAGCAAGACTAAGTTCATGTATAGCCCTGTTTAACCTTAATTATACCATTATTTTTTTAATTCAACCACCTTCTATTTGCTGGAAACACGGAAATATGTTACAATCGTTACTGTTCACACCTATGGTGCTAACAGTAACGGAATCCAGCCTATTAAAAATTCGCTTCCAGCGAAAGGATGGATTCTTCTCTACCACTACCTATTCTTACGTACTTTGCATCAAGTGCAAAGTACTACCTGTGAACAGTAACTTACAATCAGAGCCACAAAATATTTTCTGTTATGAATAAAAGAACAAAGTGGGCAAGCCCACATCAACTCCCCTAACTCCTCATTCACGAGGGGATTGCACACTTTTTGTGCCAGATGCGTGTTGCATGTTTTTTTGCAATAATATTCCTTACGTATCTGTGCACATCCTAAGCGGAGCGTACTTTATAGGACGAACTTTCCTATAAAGTCAAAAAGCCTGATTACATTCTCTGTAATCAGGCTCTCAGTCTGTATAATTTTATATCTGTCAACTTTTATTCTCACACTCTTGCATCATCTACAAAAGAAAATTCTCCGGTTTTGATTACATGGAAAAACTGCTCCTTTGCCATATTAAAGCAATCCAGAACCACAGGTGAAAATACTCCACATTCCCCGGCATTTATCATTCTGGCTGCCTCCTCTGATGCATAAGGTGCTTTGTATACCCGTTTACTAACCAGACTATCAAATACATCTACAATAGAAACAATCTGTGCCCAGATTGGAATATCATCCCCAGATAAGCCCTCTGGATATCCACCTCCATCATAACGTTCATGATGATATCTGCAAATATCATAACAATACTGATAAAACTGGTTTTCCTCCTGTGTAAAATTCTCAAGAATCTTACAGCCAAGAGTGGTATGTGTCTTCATAACCTCAAATTCTTCCTTTGTCAATTTGCCTGGCTTCATCAAAATACTATCCTGAATAGCCATCTTACCAATATCATGAAGTGCAGAAGCACTCACAATATTTTCAATCTGTTCCAAGCTGATTTCATACTCTGGATACAATTTTCTAAGATGAAGCATAAGAATTCTGGTAAAAAGCTTCACACGTTCAATATGTTCACTGGAATCAAAGCTACGGAACTCTGCTACAGAGCTTAATGCATCTATTAAAAATACATTGAATTTTTCTATCTTCTTTTTGCTTTCAGAAAGTTCGGATGTTCTTTGTTTTAACTTTTCCTCTAAACTGATTCTGTGTTCATAAAGTTCTATAATATTCTTCGCCCGCCGCATTACCACCTTTGGTGCAAATGGTTTATAAATAATATCAGATGCTCCAAGTTCATATACTTTCTCATCAGTCTCGTCTGTTGCTTCTCCTGTAATTACAATAACTGGTATCATCTTATCTATATGGACATCTTCCATATATTGTAAGACTTCAATACCAGACTTGACTGGCATCATTAAATCTAAAAACATAAGTGCAATCTCATCCTTTTTTTCTTTTAGAATTTCAATTGCCTCTTCTCCATTTTCTGCCTCTAAAATGGAAAATTGTTCTTCAAAGATATTTTTTAATATCTCCCTGTTAATCATGTAGTCATCTACAATTAAAATTGTATTTCTTGTCTTATTCTTCATGTTATATCCCCCTTACAGTCTTAATTGTTCTTCTTAAAATAGGTGCTAAAGTGTGTTATATTTTCACATCCTGCTTCAATTCCTCAGCAAGAGAAATAGTCTGTCTTAACACATCTCTAATTGAGTTAATGCTGTCTATATGGCTCTTTGCCACATCATTTGCCTCTTTAATAGAGTTTGTAATAACATCCAGATGCTTTGCAATAACATCCAGAGTCGTTTTTATCTCTGCCGTAGAAGTTCCGCTGTCCTTTGCTAATTTTCCCATCTCTGTTGCAACTACTGCAAAACCTCTGCCAGCCTCTCCACTACGTGCTGCTTCAATAGAAGCATTTAGTGCCAGCATATTAGAACGGGAAGCATTACTGCTGATTTTGTTCACAACATTAGCTGCTCCATTCACATCCTCCTCCACATCTGAAGTCATCTGGTTCATCTCTGCTAACATATTAAATAGATTCTCAATTTTATGAATAACTCCTTGAATAGAATTGTCAATTTCATTAATTGACTCCTGAAACTTTGTGGCAATCTTATTAATGTTTTCTCTGTCCTCTACAGAATAGCTGCAAATCAAACACCCCACTACCTGTCCACCATCCTTAATCGGAACCAGGTTGCCCTCTACGGGAAATCCCATAACCTCCCTTGGCAGATAATTATGCTTTGTAATTCCCTTGCTTATAACCTCATCAAAAGTCCCCGTTGGATCTTCAAAAACAGAACCAATTTCTGCCCCTGGAGGCATTCCCTTCGGCAGAGAAAGACCCTGTACCACCCCATCTGTATCCATTACAGAAATAATTAACTCCTTATCATATAACTGTCTTATCACATCCAAATTATCAATAATGTTCTTTAATCTTTCGTTCATAAAACAAGAGCACCTCCTGAAATTTTCTCTACTCTTATTCTACCAATTCTACACTCTTTTTGTCTACCTTTTTCTATGAAAGTGTTAGGCTATAGGAAACGCATTGTTACTGTTCACACCTACGGTACAAACAGTAACGGAATCCAGCCTATTTAAAATTCGCCTTCGGCGAAAGGCTGGATTCTTGGCTATTCTGGATTTTTGGCACATAGCTTGACAGCAAGTGTCAAGCTTGTGAGTGAACAGTAACAATGCATTTATTATATGTTTCCTATATATTTATTCTCAATGAGTGCTTTCTATGTTCTCAACAAATCAGATACTTTTTGTCTCATTTGGTTTCTGTACAAAACATACGATACCATACATACATAAACTAATAAAATAATAGTGGCATACATAGAAGAGAAAACATATTCTTTCCACGACAAGTTAATCTCAATAAAAATAGTTGAAGCCAAAAGAGAATTTATTGAAGATATCAGAAAGAACCCAAGTATAAAAGCCAACAAAAATGCCATACACAATATAAACAGATATCCAACTGCCTGAAATTTAAGGATGCTTCCTGTCCCCATTCCAATTGCCTTAAATAATCCAATAGTTTTTTTTCTGTGCTTTGATTGTTCCCAAAGTATGGTATATAAATTAATTCCAATTGCTAATAGAAGCACTCCTGCAATACCCACCACTAAATGGTCTGCTATCAATTTAATTCTTGTCAGATAATAATACTCATCCATAAGCAGTGAAACATAATACTCATCTTCCCATTTTTCTGGAATTTTAGAGATTAATTTTTCTGTATTCAGATAATCCTGCACAGGGATACTTCTTGTCAAATATTCTATATGATATTGATGGTATATATCGGCATTTCCATATATTATAACTTGAGAATCCATTATATGGCTCTCTAAACGAAAAAAATTTGAATTAATTATCCCAACAATCTTATATTCCTTCAAAACATTAGTTCCATCTATATCAAAGCTCATTTTCTTTCCAATATAATCTCCCCATTTTCCTTCCAGACCAAACCTTTTAAGCATATAATCAGACAGAACAACTTCCCCTTTATTTTGAGGGCTGCCTCCTGCCAGAAAAATTTCCTCTGTGGGATAATCATAAGCAAATTCTTTTTTATCATTGGCATTTGCAATCCCCTCTTTACAATGGATGGTATCCATAGTAAAAAATACAGAATAACGGGATTTATTGTTTTTAGGGTTGTATGGATCTTCAAAATCATAAGAATAATCATTATTCCCCTGATAAACTTTCCCTTCCATAATTAATTGGACATAATTGATATTCACCTTGCTCCAATTGTCTTTTTTACACAAACTTAACAAATCAATCCGTGCCTTGTCATCATATCCCAACACGTTAGGCTGTTTTTCCAGCCAGTCACTTAACTTCTTTGCCTTATTTTCAATAACTGTACCTTTCTTTGTTAAGTTTAAGGTTGTCATTATTCGGTTGCCCGATGCAGTACTGTATAGAATGTATGCATTTTTCTTTGCGATTCCCATATAAAACAGACATCCTGAAAAAATAATAATACATACAATAAAAAAACTACGAAATAGCTGATAAGTAATTTTTTTATTTTTTCTCATGTCATATATTGCCAGATTACACAATTCATGAAACTTCATAATATCCTCCGTCCTATCTACTGTTCCTCTAATAGCTTATCTACTTCAATGTTTTTCATATACCGTATCCATATAGAAATATAGAGAAAGGCAAATAAACCAAATACTATCCAGATAAAAATATTGTTCCCATAATTGCTTTTTTCTTGTTTTAACAGGTTCTCAAACAATTCATTGACATATTTTGTTATGTAACGGTAGAAAAATCTAGAACCCCATAAAGAAATTAAAGCTGCTCCGCCAAGAAGGCATTCCACATAATACAAAATCACTTTTTTCAGAGAAGAATAACACATCCCAAAAGACATAAGCATTCCGAAATAAGGTTCCCTTCTACTACAATAAATACGGATAAAATCACTTAGAATACATATCACAGTAATAATAAGCAAAATGTTGGTTCCGTATAATAGGTACACCACAAACTGAACCGCTTCCAAATCACTTTTACAATAATCAACCTTAAAATTTCTTTTTTCCAATGTTTTAATAATGCTCCACAATTCCCTTACTTCTAACGGTTCTGCAACAACGGTCAAGTAACTGGTTAACTCTTCTAATTGCACATATTGTGCAACAGGAATATAAAAACCATATAATGTTTCATCTGCTTGGTAAATTCCTTTTACCACAAGACTCCCATTCTTTTTACCCTCATGATTGATATACTCTATTTCAGAACCAATATCAACCTCTAAAACCTTTGCCAGTTTATCTTCCATCCAGATTCCATTATCCTGTTCCGTTTCTCCATTCCATTCACTTCCTGCTATGAGTTTCTTATTGATTCGCAAAGGTTCTTTCGATTTTTTCCCATTCCAATGGTCAATTCCTCCATCCTCTCTTGCCTCACCTAAATCCTTTCTATTCTGACCTATAGAAAACTTGTCAATAAACAAGGGATTTTCCCAGTCTGAATACCCCCATGTACAAATATCCAATCCATCTAAATATTCTACATCCTCTATGGTTACTTTATTAATGGTAATTGTATCTAAACCTGTATCTTTCATCTGCTTAAAGAGTTCATTGGGAATATTTTCAGTCAGCTCAAATACAGCTGAAATTACAGAGAATAATAATCCCAATATTAGCATATAAAACAGAAACATTTTGTAGTTTCTCTTCATCTCCAAAAAAATAACTCCATCTTCTTAGCAGTTTTCCTCATACACTTTACCTCCGTGCATTGCAATTTTCCTGTCTGCATAATCTGCATCTTCCATACTGTGTGTAACCATAATGATTGTTCTTTTTTCGTTTTTCAAATCCACTAACAGTTCCATTATCCTTGTGGTATTGGCATCATCCAAGTTTCCACATGGCTCATCTGCCAGAATAATTTCAGGGTTACATACAATTGCCCTTGCAATACAAGCCCGTTGTTTCTCTCCCCCAGATAACAGTTTTGCCTTGCTCTTTGCCTTAGGTAACATTCCCACTTTATCTAAGCATTCCATAACACGTTTTTTTCGTTCCTTTCGGGGAACACCAGCAACAATAAGGGGAAGTTCTACATTTTTATATACACTATATTCACTTTCCAGATAAAAGGATTGAAAAATATATCCTATTTTCTGGTTCCGGAACAGAGATTGTTCTTTTCTTGTCTTTTCCTGCCAATTCTGGTTTTCTATAAGAACTTGTCCGGATGTGGTATCTTCCAACAGTCCAATTATGTTTAACAAGGTAGTTTTTCCACTTCCCGACTTTCCTGTTAAAGCAACAAATTCCCCGTCCTTAATTTCTAAATTTACACAATCTAATATAGTAGAAGTACAACCAGAACCATCTGGAAATACTTTTACAATATCTTTACATAAAATCATATTCTTTCTTCCTTTCTGTTTAGATACAAAATCAGTAGAGACTGTTTCTGCCAGCCTCTACTGATTTTCTGTCCATTCTTATATCTGCATTGGTAACTGTCCAGAACCATGAACAGTTACATTTATTTTTACAAAGCTCAACCTCTCTCAGGGGTTTTCTTGTACTTTGTATATGTCATTACCAAAATACATGGTATCTAATCCCTGCTTCTCATCAAAGCAAAATTCAATATCAATATTCTCTTCTTCGTCAAAAACATAAAAATAAATCATGCCATTTTCTTCGTCTTTTTCTGTTTTGTATTCTACTTTTTGTTCTTGATATTTTGCTTCAAAATCTAATTCCCTATAATACCTTTCCTGGGCTGCTTCGAATTCTTCTGTCGTCATCTCGACACCCTCATTATGAAGTGAGAATTTTTCTGATGTTGCCCTTGCTTTTGCTGCATCTCTCATTAGAGTAATAAAATCTATATTTTCAAAATAGACACCATCTTCTGATAAACGAATCACAGAATTTGAATTTTTGCCATTTGATAAGTAATAATCTCCGTATGTAACAAGTGTTTTCTTACTACAAGCTGATAACAGAACAAGAATAAGAAAACATGTTACGAAACAACTAAATTTTTTCATCTTATTCATTATATTCTACCTATTTACATTCCACATCTACTGTGGTCAAACTCTCATTTCCCTCTGCGATATCTACCTTCTCCCATTCCTCCTTAGTTCCAAGAAAAGTAACTTTGGTAATGTTATCACAGTTTAGAAAAGCATCCTTTCCAATCTCCTTCACTGTAGCCGGAATAGTAACTTCTTCAAGTTGGGTTTCATCTTTAAATGCTTCAGGGGCAATTCCCATAATAGTACACACCTTGGCTGTATCATCTCCCAATTTCATCACCTTGGCAGAATCCGGGATTTTAATAACACTTGGTTTCTGTATTCTAGATCCATCTACATAACATTCCTGTTCATTCTGATACAAACCTTGTGCATATCTAAATCCATCTTCGCCAGAAGCTGTCATTTTAGGGTTCATCTTTGATAGTAGCAAAGATGCTAATACAACGATTGCCATGCTAATAACTATAGTTATAACTCTCTTTTTCATACTGTATTCTTTCATTCTTTCTCTCCTGTCTTTCTATTTGATTATTTGCAAATAAAATATAACATAATACCAAAAAAATGTCAATATTGATTTATTGTTACTGTGAGCACCACAGGTGTGAACAGTAACTGGTATTGAAAAATCTTCTCAATATTAAGGATAAAGTACGCATTTATAAAAAGATAACTTTCAACTACAAAATATGACAGGTTAAAAAACAAAAAGTACCATCCGATTAACATTTCAAAAAACTGTTAATTGGACAGTACCCACAAGTGTAAAATCCTACAGTGAACAATAACATTTACTCTTCAAAAAGAGGAGTTGAAAAATATCGTTCTGCGGTATCTGGCAAAACCGTCACCACTGTCTTTCCTTTTCCCAGTTTCTTAGCAAGTTTTTTGGCTGCTGCCACATTTGTTCCACTGGAAATTCCACACATAAGCCCTTCCAGTCTTGCAAGGTCTCTGGCTGTCTGGATTGCCTCTTCATCTGTTACCACATAAATATCATCATAAATCTTTTGGTTTAAATTCTCTGGTATAATTCCATCTCCTATTCCCATTTGCAGATGAGTTCCTATAGTTCCACCAGCAAGAATTGCTGCATGTTCCGGCTCTACAGCCCATATCGTAATATCCGGATTCTGTGCCTTTAATACCTCGCCAATTCCACTAATGGTTCCTCCTGTTCCAATTCCCGAGCAAAAACCATCAATTGGACCAGCCACCTGCTCCAAAATCTCCAATCCCGTATGGTGGTGATGTACCTCCGGGTTAGCCGGATTAGAAAACTGTTCAGGAATAAAAACCCTGTCATCCTCTTTTGACATACGAAGAGCTGTATTCAGGCATGTTTCTATACACTCTCCAATATTTCCATCATCATGGATAAGAATCACTTCTGCTCCATAATGTTTTACCAGTTTACGACGTTCTTCGCTAACCGAATCTGGCATAATTATAATTGTCTTATATCCCCGGATTGCCCCCACTAACGCAAGACCTATTCCCTGATTGCCACTAGTGGGTTCTACAATTATCGTATCTTTATGTATTTTCCCTTCTCTCTCCGCTGTCTCTATCATATTCAAAGCTGTTCTTGTTTTGATAGAACCTCCAATATTTAACCCTTCATATTTTACTAAAATCTCCGCATTGTCTGGATCATTCATCCGGTTTAACCGAAACATTGGTGTATGGCCTACTGCCTCTAATACATTATTATAAATCATTTTTTGACCTCTTTTCTTGTTTATTTGCACTTTAAGAATCCCACTACTGATGCAGAACCTAAAATCTTATTTCATAATCTCTATTATATTACATTCTATGTATAATGGCAAAAAATGTATTCATTTAAGTTTAATATAAGATTATGCCTAACTTCTATGGTAACTAAATCGTTTTTTCGAAATGCAACGAAAATATAAAAAAATCACACCCTGCCTTTGAGTATTCCTCCATTGCAGAGTGTGACTTTTTCTAATTTTCTTTTATTTTAATTATTTCTGTAACTGTTCATGATTCTGAACAGTTACTTATTTCTTAATCTTCTTTACTGCACTATAAGCTCCAGTAATCTTCTTGTCTTTGCTGTCTTTCTTATACGCTCTTACTTTTACATAATATACCTGACCTTTTTTCAATCCGGTAATGGTAAAGCTGTTTTTACTCTTTGCTACATTCTTTGTCTTTGCTCCCTTAAAGTTAGACTTGGTAGAATAAGTTACCTGATAGCCGGCTGCATCAGAAACCTTCTTCCATTTTACAGTTGCCTTCTTTGCACTATTTCTCTTCACAGAAGATACTGTAACTTTCTTTGGTTCTTTTACTGGTGCTGTTGTTGGTTTTACTGTTGCTTCTGGTGCATTTGTAGTCACTGGTGTTTCTGAGTTTGCTGGTGCTGTCGGTGTTACCGGATTCTGGGTTGGTACCACTGGTGTTCCTGTCACTGCTGGTGCTGTTGATGTTACCGGATTCTGGGTTGGTGCCACTGGTGTTCCTGTTACTGCTGGTGTGTCTGTTACCAGTGGTGCATTTGATACTACTGGTGTTTCTGTTACGGTTGGTGCATCTCCGCTTGAAACAAACGGAATATTATTTTCTTTTGCATAAGTTTCTGCATAAGAACCAACATATCCATATATAGTAATATTCTCTGTAATATTCTTAAATGCATCCTTTTGAATCACTGTAACACTGCTTGGAATAACAACCTGTTTTACACTAGATGCTTTATTCAATATGTAACTTGGAATAATAGCTGCACCATCTTGGAATGTAACCTTTGTTAAATTTTCACATTCTATAAAAGGACTATCATCTCCCAAATTAGTCTTTATCGTTGTTAATGTTTTTGGTAATGTTACTTCTGTCAAACGGTTACATGCTCTAAAACTAGCACTTCCTATTGTCTCTAAATTGGCAGGTAAAGCTATTGATGATATGTTTGTACAACCTGAAAATGCACTTCTTCCAATTGTTGTTACCGAGTCAGGAATAGAAACTTCCTCTACATAAGCTGCATTATGTAAAATAGATTCTGGTATAACTGTTGTACCTTCTTCAAAGACAACTTTTTTCAAATTTTCACATTCTATAAAAGGACTATCATCACCTAAATTAGTCTTTAATGTTGTCAATGTCTTTGGTAGTCTTACCTCTGTTATACGATTACATGCCCTAAAACTGCTACTTCCTAAAGTGGTTAATGTTTCTGGAAAGGTAATGGCTGTTAAGGAACTGCATCCGCTAAATACCCCTCGTTCAATGCTTTCCAGGTTGTTTGGCAAGGTAATTGTCTTTAGCTGTGTAAGTTTACCAAAAGCTTCATCCCCTATTATTTTTACTGTTTCGGGAATGGTTATTTCCTTTACACTGCTTGCATTATTTAGGATATATGCAGGTATTTTTTCCATACCTGTTTCAAATGTTACTTTTGTTAGATTTTCACATTTCACAAAAGGACTCTCATCACCTAAATTAGTCTTTACCGTTGTTAATGTTTTTGGCAGTGTTACTTCTGTCAAACGGTTACATGCCTTAAAGCTTTCACTTCCCAAAGTGGTTAGTGTTTTCGGAAATGTGATGGCTGTTAAGGAACTGCATCCGTTAAAAGCTTCCCTCCCAATGGTTTGCAAACCCTCCGGCAATGTAATCTTATCCAGCTTTGTCATGCTGCTAAAAGCTCCTTCTCCAATCGTGGTTATGGTAGCAGGCATATTAAAGTATGAATCTGTAAAAAAGTCCAACCCATGAAAGATATCATTAGGAATGGTTGTGGTTCCTTCTGCAAAGTTAACCTTTTGCAAACTGCTGCATCCACTAAAAGGACTATTACCGCCACCACCTTCTACCTTTGCAATCGTAGCCGGAAGATTCACTGTAGTAAGATTGGTACAATTCTCAAAGGTTCCACCTCCCAATGTGGTAACACCTTCTGCCAATGTTACAGTTGTAAGCCCGGTACACCCTTCAAAGGCATTTTCTCCAATCTTGGTAAGATTTGTTGTCTTGCTTTCATTTCCATCTTTGTCTGTAAATACAATAGAAGTAATATTAGTACAATTTTTAAATGCCCCACTTGCAATATATGCTACAGGGAAATCATAGTCATCATAATTTACTGTAGCAGGAATAGAAAGTGTTGCTTTTCCTGCTGCACCCTCGGTAAACCCAAGAAGAATAAGCTGTGTGTTTTTTCCTGTTACCTTAAATCGGAAATCCCCTGATTCAAAGATTTCATCATCCGCAGATGCCTTTACAATTGCCATATTCTGCGGAAATGCTGTAGCTGGTATCCCCGATACTGCAAGGGATAATGCAGCTACTGCCACGGTTGCTCTTTTTAAACTTTTCTTCATCATCTTGTAAACCTCCATATTGATTTTTTTATGTAATGTTTTACATAATCCATTTTATCATATCATAACAACAAACAGTTATAATACTTTGACACGCACTCTGCATGTGCATTATATCATGGTTCTTGAATTTTTTTCCATACTTTACACTCATTTCTAATGAAATTCTAATAAATAGAATAAATGTACAACCCTACCCACACTGTTACTAAAAGGAAACATCCCTACTTTACAGTAAAAAGAAGACCAATTCACCTTTTTTGAGTAGTAAAGTCATCATCTGTTTTTCTAATCTTTCATAAAAACCCCTTTCTAAAAAAATAATAACAGTGAATATTTTTTTTAATTAATTGTACCTCCTATAATAAAGAGTATAGCTTTTTATCCTTAAAGCAACACGACATAAAGTGAGAAATATAGTATTTTCCCACTAGACAAGATATGTCTAGTGGAAAAATATGGAATTTTACTAATAAAACAATTTGGTATAAAATTATATCCTGTTCCAATTGATTCCATTTCAAATTTCCTCAAATATAATCTTGTCAATGGTCAAGCCATCTCCAGAACTACTATAGCCTTCATAATATGTTTTTGTTACATTTGTTACATACCAAATTGTGTTATCCACAGTAGCAAGAACTTCTTTGTTACTTCCATTTAGATTACACCTTTTTCCCTTCTACAAAACTGTAGCATTTCTCTTCAGCCGCTTTTGCCTCTTTTGGTACTGCCATATTGACTGTAACAGCTCCACTCAGCAGCACAACCAGCATAAGCATCCATGCCAATAATTTTTCCCCTTTCTTTTTATTTGCCTTTTAATTAAACAACATCATTTTGTTATCTTTACCTTTTTCCCTAAGCCTTTGTTCTTAAATAATTTTTTATATGCTGCAAGTTTCTTCTTTGGTACCTTTATCACCGCATTTGCTTTAATTCCTTTAAATGCATTATTCCCAATCTTTTTTATCTTGGTTGACTTTACCTTGATAGTCTTTAGGGATTTACAGTCCTTAAATGCATTATTTTCAATTTGCGTTACCCCACTTCCAATTGTTACCTTTTTTAATTTGGTACAACCTTGAAATGCAGATTTCCCAATCGTCTTCACATTGTTACCTACAATCACAGAAGCTATCTTTGTACTCTTAAATGCACTTGCTAATATCTTTGTTATACGAAATGTCCTTCCTTTATACTTAATTGTTTTGGGAACTGTCACATTCTTTTGATTTTTGTCCAATACCTTTTTGAGTGATGCTTCGCTATTACCGGTTATCTTATATTCATAGTTGCCAATTTTTATACATGTGCCTTCCCTAATTACTTCTGAATCTGTTTTCTCTTCTGAATCTGTTTTTTCTCCAGACTCTCCGGACTCTCCGGAACTTCCTTCATTCACATTCCCATCCTGATAAATTTGAAAAGTTTTTGTCAATTTTCCTGAATAATTACCTGTTCCAATAATGGTAAGAGTTGCTTCCCCTGAGTTAATATTATCTGCATAAGTTATTGTATAATCTTTTTCCTTCTCCAACACCTGATTATCGTCTTTCACAACCGGAAGAGGTGTTAACTCTTTTCCTGTATATTTCTGTGATGCTATATCCTCTACATAAATATTCTCTATTGATTTTGGTGTAATCTGAAATCCAACAGAATATGTTCCACTATACATACCTATCCCTGTTACTGTGACAACTGCTGTTCCCGCATTTATATTACCAGAATAATTCACTGTATAATCTGTTCCCTCTTGCAATACCTTACCCATACTCTGAACAACCACAGGAGGCTCTATTGATTTTCCTGTGTAGTTCTGATTATTAATTGGCTCAATCAGTAACTCTTCCGGAACATATGCCTTCCATGTAATCCTTCCACCATAATTTTTGTTTATTATCTCACTCCATGTAGGATCATCCTTTGGATAGTAAACCGTTGCCACCAAATTGCCAAAAACATTTTCTCCGAATTTTGGTGCATTTCCACAAAAATATACAGCCTTTAAGTTTAGACAGTTCTGAAATGCACATTCTTCCAACACTGTCACACTTTCCGGTACTATAACAGAAGTAAGTCCATCAATACTGTTCATCGCAGACGAACCAACTGTTTTTACTGTAGATGGGATCATATATTCTCCCGATTTTCCAGGCGGATAAGCAATTAGCCGTTCTTGTACCTTATCAAACAAAACGCCATCCCGGCTTGAGAAATATTGGTTTTCTGCATCAACCTTAATTTCTTTTAATTTCCCACACCAATAAAACAGATCTTGTCCAATTTTCTGTACAGATTCTGGTATTGTTATACTGGCAATTTTATTATAATTAATTCCATAAGAAATGGCTCTATCATCAATCGCAGTAACCCTTTTTGAGTTAATTTCCCAAGGTACTATCACATCTTGTTCCAAACCATCATATTGTGTCAAAGAAACCGTATTGTCACTTTTTACACTATATGACCACCCTTGTACAGTTTTTTTAATAAAATATGGTCTTGGTGCCTTTTGTGCATAGCCTGCTTCTGCTATGTATGTTTCTCCACCTATCATAACAGCAGCATTTCTATGTCCCGTTCCTGCACCCGGATCGTTTATGGCAATACGTACATATGCTTCCAATCCTATCAGCCTGCACATATATATAATGGCATTGGTACTCGCCCAGCAATCACCACCCTCTGCTACGATTAAACCCGGATAATCAGAACGTTTTACACTATAATCATACGCTGCTACAAAAGCACAAATAACCTCCAACTTTTCATAGTCAGACATAGAAGAATCTATATTCTGTTCCAAATACAATTTCATGATATGCTCTGCATAATATCGTCCGTACTCTACTAAATTTACACAAATATCATAAGTTTGGTTTCCTTTTTTTAACCGAAGCATGGTTTCTCCGAAATCATATGAAGTTGTTACCTTATCTGCTGTATCTGCATTTCCCCATGTTGTGCCTACATTACCATTCCAATACATAGTAGTTGCATTGGGAGAAATATATCCGCTGTTATTCACCGTAACACTTTTCCCGCTGACAACAGATACAGTAGCATCCGATAAATCCAATTGATAACCGGACATAAAATTCTCCGGCATCACCAAATAAGATTGATATGCATCCTGTAGTACATACAAAGTGATATGTGACGGTATCTTCGTTCCCTCCAGATATTCCACATTCTCCGGTTCCGGTTTTCCTGTCGGTTTTTCTACAGAAGAAGCCGGATGTTTCGCTATAATGTTAAATATTCTATTTGTCTTATTAAACTCGCCTTCATATTCTCCAATTCCCACTATCTTAGCAACTGCTGTTCCAACTTCAATATTACATTCATAAGATACTGTATAATCCACATCCTGAACCAATGTATATTTTCCGTCTGTTATTGTTACAGTAGGTCTTTTTTCACTTCCATCATAATAATATTCCTCTGCCTCTAAAGTAATCTCACAATTATAAAAATATTTTGGTTCCTTGACTTCTTTTTTTCCCGCCTGTTCCACAATTTCGTAAGGTACTTCATTTTCAATTGCATATTTTTCTGCGTAAGATCCCTTTTCGCAATGAATAGATTGGTTTTCTATAAAAGTATAACAGCCTATTTCGGTTACCGAACTAGGTACAGAAATAAATTTCTTTCTGCAACCAAGAAATGCTCTATCCCCAATTTTCTCCAATCCTTCAGGCAACAAAATATATCCGCCATATGATGATGGACTCACAGCTTCCCGAAATGCTTCATGTCCAATTTCTTTTAAGGAATCTGGAAATTTTATGGTGTCGAGTGCTGATTTTTTGAATGCAGCTTCTCCGATGACTGTCAATGTATCAGGAAAAGAAACCTCCTTTAAATTTCTCATATTCTCAAAAGTCATAATACCAACCTCTGTGATCCCTTCTCCTATTACTAAAGACTTAATATCATCCTTGTAGTCACTCCAAGTAATTTCTGTTAATTCTATTACTCCTGTTCCATTCAAAACCAACTGACCGCTATAGCTTAGTGTCCATGTAATATTGTTCCCACACTCTCCTGTTGCCAGATATTCTGATGTAACCTCTGCCTGTACTTTATCCGGCAAATTTATTCCTGTTATAAGCATGGAAAAAGTAAGTATAATTGCTAATAATTTTTTCTTCATTCCCATTTCCCCCTTTTCATATACTATCCGTAACTGTCCAGAACCACGGACAGTTACTACTATCCAACTTATATCTGGCACACAAAATGGAGCAAGCCCCCATGAATAAGGGATTTATGGCATTGATGCGGACTTGCCCACTTTGTATTTATCTAATTATATTTTTTATAAATATTCATAATTCTGAATAGTTATATTTTTTTTACAGTAATCGTTTTGTTGCCATATTTTTTAAATAATTTTTTATAAGCACTCACCTTTTTTGCTGGTACTTTAATGACTAGTTTTTTATGGGTACCTTTAAAAATATTGGCTCCCATATTCTTAGCAGAAAGATTTGTTGCCTTTATCGTAATATTTTTTAAATTTTTAGCTCCTTGAAAAGCACTGTCCCCCAAATAGCGGATGGATTTACTGTTTATGGTTACTGATTTCAAGGAAGTACATCCATAAAATGCACCACTTCCAATTCCTGTTATATTTGAAAATGTAAGAGAAGAAGGAAGTTTCTTGCAGCCGTTAAATGTCTCACTTCCTATATCAGCAACCTTGTCAAAGTTGGTAATCGTAGTAAGTGCATTGCAACCACTAAATACCATATCGCCTATGGAAATTTTTTTAGGTAATTCGACTTTCTTTAACTTTTTGCATCCTTCAAATAGCTCGGTCGGTAAATATTTCACACCAGAAGGTATCTTAATACTTGTTAAACTGGTACAACGTTGAAATACTCCTGAACCATTAAAGTCCACCAGTTTGGAAGGCAGATTGATAGTTGTCAATGAGGTGCAGTTGCAAAAAGCATATCCACTAATTATGGAAATACTGTTTGGAAGGGTTACTTTTTTCAATTTATTGTTGTTTTCAAAAGCCCACCCTGCAATTTTAGTTACGGAATAAGAAGTTCCATTTATGGTTACCTTAGAGGAAACGGTTATGTCCGCAGTATTTCCTGTATAACCAAATACTCCGGCAGATAATTTCCCTTTTGATGAATCATCTATATAATAAATCACACCATTTTTATCTGTAATTCCATTCAAAAATTCCATTTGAAGTCCTTTTCCCTTGGCATACCTATATATATCACCAGAGTATTCTGAAGATTTGCCGTAACTATCAGCTAAAGGAAAAGCAACCACTAAGTTGGGACTGCATTGTTCAAATATAGTTTCTGCAATGTAAAAGCTGCTTTCCATAAATGTTACCTTTGTAATACCAGCAGGAATTTTGCATCCATCATAGTTTATTCGTTCCAAGGTTCTGCTGATACCATCTATGGTAACTTTGCTTGAAATGGTAATTTCCCCCTGTGCATCTCCTGAAATAGAAAGCAAGTCACATACATTGGAATCTTTGTCATCTAATAAATAGGAAAGTCCGTTTTCATCTGTATAAATGAATTTTTCCTTAGTAGTATCGAATGTCCAGTTGTCTGCTTCCTCTCCTCCAATTACCTCTGATCCAGCAGGGTCTAAAATTTCCGTTTTATAACCAGTATCATCAAGATAGTCAGAAATATCATCTCCCTCATAGTAGCATACTGTTATTTGATTTTTGGTTTCTTCATCAAAATTAAACCAATATGGTGAATAATCGCTATTCTTTGGCAGACAAATTCTAGTTATACCTCCAGGGATTTTAAAATAATAAGAAAGTTCAACTGTCCGTACTACGGAATCCAGACGCATTTTGCTTGGAATAATTAATTCACTGCCTATGTCTGCAGGAACAGATAACAGCAGACAAGTTTCTGCTGTTTTAGAATCCATGGAAAATACCCAGCCATTTGCATCGGTATAAAGATACTGGTCTGAACTGTCAGGGTCTGTATTCTCACTCCATACCCCCTTGGTCTGGGCATAAGTATAAGAAGCATTACCGGCACATAAGATACTGGCACCTGACATGGTAAGAGTTAAAGCACATACCAAAAGTCCCTTTTTTAATCTCCTATAAGTTTTTCTGTTGTGAATTTGTAACATAAAAATTCCCCCTTTTTGTATTTGTATGGAACTATTTCCACACCTCCCTCATATACAATATATCACGATTAGTAAAAACATTTATACACTTAATAATATCCCCCTCTCATTTTATTTATATTGACGTATAACGAAGCAGGTGTATAAGTTTGCTGTTTACGAACCATTTTATTCAGGATTCTTTAATGGTACATAACAGTCTTCTATATAAATCCCAACCACTTGGCTGGTATTTATTGCCTTTTTAAACTGGCTTACATACTTGTGAAACACTTTTCCCTTCTTTTCATATTCTGTAATACTGCTGCCACTTGTAAATGTTTCTTTATCTGGATCAGGGCTATCCACTACTATTTCGCTTCCGTCAATCATTTTCAGCCGTACGGTAATCCGTGTATCGGAAATATGCAGCTTATCAATGGGTACATTTGAAACATCAGAAATCATTGTTAAGCCTAAAGGGAGCAATTTGATTTTTTTAATTGCTGCTGTTGTATCTAGAAAGGAGTATCTACTGTCCTCTGTGCCTTTTACTGTAATATCCCCCGAAACGGTATAGGAGGAAGTAAAGGAAACACTCCACATTCCCTCTACCAATATCTGGGGATTATCTCCATAAGGATCATCAACCAGATTATTAAAAAATACTGTAACCTCTTTTCCCTCCTCAATTTGCCGGGCTGTAGATATATTAACAACATAAGTTGCCACATTTTTCCTACCCTTTAAGACTTCAAGAAGAGTACAATCCCGTGCCCCCGGTAACACATTTGATACATTATAATTGGAACCTTCACAAAATCCAAAATAGTCAAAAGTAATCTTCTTCTTAAATTCTACCTCAGGTGGTGCTGTAATCTTTACCACAACATATATATTTTGACTATCCATTATCTGTTCCTGTAATTCAATCATCAAATCGGGTTTACTAATTGCTTCTTTCTTTTCGCTCTCCACACCCATTTCCTGTGATTCTTCCTTATTCATTCCAAAAAAATCCAAAACTGTCTGCTTAAAGTTTTCAAAAAAGCTCGCCTGTGCCACTTCTATATCAGAAAAGCACAAACGTCCTATTATTAATAAACAAAGTACTGCCATAACTATTGTTACTTTCACGAAAGGCTTTTTCTGTGGAGCTGAGACACTATCTTCTTGAATTGTTTGCAGGATTTCATCCACTCTTTCATGATATGCTTCAGGAATCTGAAATTCTTTTGATAACTTTTTTACTTTTTTATCAAATTTTCTCATTTCCATTCCCCCTTTCTAACAGTTCTCTAAGCTCCCTTTTCCCCCGGTTTAATCTGGATTTTACTGTTCCAACAGGAATATTCAGCACATCTGCTATATCACGAATTGATAATTCCTCATAGTAAAATAACACAACAACTAACCGGTACTCCTCTTTCATTCCCTGCAAAACATCCCATAACTCATCATAATGTGCCAAAACAGGTTTCAACAATGTCTCTACTGTTTCGTCACCTGGTAAAATCAGCCGTTTTTTCTTTATTTTCAAAGCTTCATTCTTTGTAATGGTAAGCATCCATGGTTTAAATTTATGAAAAAATCTTATTTGTCCCATATTCTCGTATGCTTTTAAGATTGCATTACTGACAGCATCTTCCGCATCTGTTTCATTTTCCAATATAGCTAATGCCATAATATATAAATTATCCCTATACTTATTGATACATTCACAAAATTTTTTCATTTCCATAAGATAGTTCCTTTCATCCCTCAGCAAATAGATTCTATTCTTTTTATTTGCCCTTTAATTGTACTCCCTATATATAAAGATACTTCAAAAAGCAAAAAGGTTCCCATATTTTAATTTAATTATAGTCGTATTACGACTATTTTTCAATTTAAACCTTAGTCCTTTTTTATAATTATAAATAAGAAATCATGAATTATTTTCAAGAAATAAATAATACTGAAATTGTGTACAATATAGTAACTGCAGGGAGGTCTCAGTATGGTATTTAAAAATATTAGAAACCTAAGGGAAGATCATGATAAAAAGCAACAGGAACTGGCAGATTATCTACATATAAAACAAACAACATACTCCAAGTATGAATTGGGAAAAATAAATATTCCTATTGAAATATTGATAAAGCTTGCTGATTATTATAATGTTTCTGTGGATTATTTATTAGGACGCTCAGATAAAAAGGGGTAAATAATCCATTGAATTTCTCATTTTTTATACAAATTTACCATCTATCTTTAATCAGAAGGAAAAACAATTGTTATTTTTATCCCACTATGATAAAATAAAATTACACTATTTTATTAAAAGTGATAATTAACCGGGATTATTCATACTTAAAAGGTCGGTTGACGTAGATTCCAAGCAGGTGACACAAGTGCTATCTCATTGATTTTCATCTAAGTGATACTGTATATGAACTGCAATATGTTGGCAATGGTCTGTAATATAGGTTGTGATTAATTTGGTTGCAAAGACAGGGGGGACATTTATTACACATCAATGATGCTACTTAAGGGGCATTATTATTTACAACTCAGAAGGGGGATTTTTATGACTAAGAACAAAACAAAACAACCAACACATAACCGGCGTTCTACGCTTTCCACACAGCTAACTATCCGGATTGTATTATTCGTTGCAGTTTCTGTCGTTATTATGACTGTATACAGTATATATACCATTCAAAATAGTATTACAGAACTATCTATGACCGCTTTGACAGATGAAACAGAAAGCTGCGTAAACAGTCTGGATGGCTGGATTGACTCCAGATTATGTTTTATGGAAGCCGTGGCAACTACTGTAAAAACCACGAAATTTGCTGATGATGCTGCATTGCTTAAATATTTTGAAGCTGAAATTGCCAACGAACAAGGCGGAACATCAGATATTTATATTGGCTCAAAGGATGGCAGGTTTGTGGATGGTACCGGCTGGGTACCAAAAGAAGGGTTTGATCCCACAGAACGTGACTGGTATAAGTTTGGGCAGGGTAACGACTCTATGGCAGTTGGTGCCACTTATCATGATGGAGTCACTGACGGTCTCATGGTTCCCATTGCTGCAAAAATAGATGCTGACACTGTTCTTTCTGGTGATATTTCCTTAAATACTATTACATCCCAGATTAGTTCCATGAATGTAATGGACAACGGATATGCATTTCTCATAGAAAAATCTACAGGAACTATCCTAGCACATGCAAATAAGGATTATATTGAAAAGAAAATCAGTGAAGAGAACGACAGCTTTTTATCCGAGGTTGCTTCCCACTATGAGGAACAGCTCACACCATTCCTTATTTCTGATAAAGGTACAGACTACTATGTGATGCTTCAATCTGTAGATAAAACAGACTGGATATTAGTTACCTGTGCGAATAAAGTTGTAATAACTTCCCGGCTCAATGCTGCAAGAATACGTTTAATTATTGTAGATGTAATAGTATTGGTTCTTTTAGTTCTTTTCTGTATTTTCTTAATCCGCCATGCCACAAAACCAATTGCCGGATTGACAAAAATTATTACAAAAATAACTGATGGTGACTTTTCGCAAGAAGCATCAGTTACTGGCAACAACGAAATTACTACTATGTCAGAAGCCCTCAACCGGTTTATTTCTACAATGCATCATACAATTCGTAATTTAACTGATATTTCCAATAATTTATCGGAAGAATCAAAAATTACATCTGATGCTTCTACAGAAATTAATAGTTCGGCAGAGGTGCAATTAGAAGCATCCAGACAACTTAATACAGCCGTTTCAGATGTGTCAGCCTCTATTGAAGAAATTGCAAATAATGCTACAGAGCTTGCTACCACCATTTCCATTGTCAGCCAAAACAGCACAGATTCCAAGGAGCAAATGAAAGGAGCTGTTGTTGCAGTAAACAATGGACATGACAACATCGAAGCAGTATCTTCAAAAATGAAACAAATCAATAATACCATTCTTGAATTAGAGAAAGATGTCTCTACGGTAGGGGAATCTATGACTGAAATTAACAATATTACAGATATTATTGGTGATATTTCTTCTCAAACAAATCTGCTCGCTTTAAATGCTTCTATTGAAGCAGCAAGAGCAGGAGAAGCTGGTAAAGGGTTTGCTGTTGTTGCTACAGAAATAGGTAACCTTGCAAATATGAGTTCCGAAGCTACTATGCAGATTACAGACTTAATTCAAAAAATCAGCCAACAGGTAAAACTAAGTATTGAAAGAACAGAAGCAACAGTTTCTGATATACAGGAAAGTAATGTTCAAGTAGAAGAAACAAATAAAAATTTTAGAGAGATTTCCAATTTGGTTTCTAAAACTATGGTCTCTATTGATACTGTAACAAGTAAAATTAATGCTCTGGATAATGTAGCAACCAGCATGGCAGCCGTTACTCAGGAACAATCTGCCAGTACAGAAGAAATGCTTGCTACAGCTGAAGATTTGTATGAACAATCTGCAGCTGTTGCAGAACGTTGTTCTAATGTTATGGACACTGCACATCACTTAAATGATTATGCAGAACAGATGAATGAAAAAATGCAGCAATTCTGTCTATAAAACTAATCTTCACAGCAACTCACTAAATCCCTCCAAATATCCGGTTTGGAGGGATTTTTTAATCTTAATTATAAAATATTGTTTTGCTGGTTCTTACATGAAATTTAATGCCTTTCTAAAAAACTTGTCCTAAATTACTGTATATGATATATTATTGTTATAAGAAACGCATTAAATTAGACCAATTAACTAAAATTGTAAAGGAGAACTATATTGAAAAGAAAACAGTTTCGTAACAGAATAAAGTATCAATGGCTTGTAACAGATATATTCGTATTTATTGTCTGCCTGCTCCTTGCAGACAAAATTGCAGAACTACTTACAACAAGGTTCTTAGGGAATACTGATGAATTTCATATTTTAAACATTTTTATGAATAAAACATTTTTTAAGGCTTTTTTTACGATTAACAATTTCCAATCAAAATTAGCTATTCTTGTAATGATAATCCTTTTGTTTTTGTTGACGGTGGCTGTCAGTTTCCTTTTGACATTCCCCTTTGTTGCTGTATACTATGGAATCCGCTCTGCGGTAAGAAGAAACCAGTTAGCAGCAATTACTTTTGATTCTATTCAAGATATAGAATATTTCAGGGACACATGGAAGGATATGTCACCAGCCACTATAAGTCTTCTGATGAACCTAAATATCGAAAGGGAAAAAGATAAAATAGCTACTCTCCTGAGTTTGGAACAGAAAAAATACCTTACACTAGAAGATGGTAAGATACAGATAAAGAATAAGCAAAATAAGATGCTTATGGATAGTGAAAGGAAAATGCTCGATATTCTAAAAACAGGCAATATGAACCACAGAACAATGCGGGAATGGGAAAAGACATGCATTGATGAAGCGGTTCATGGAGGGTTTATAAAATATAATAAAGATAAAAAAAGATTCTTAATTGGCATTGCCAGATATATCATAGCCTTTATTGTATGTATGATGGCATTTTCCTATTCAGATAAAAATTTTGACAAAATAAGTAATGACGTTGAAGAAAAACTGGCACCATACAAGCATACAGAAGACAATAAAAATATGACATTGGATGAAGAAATACAATTGATAGAAGAAGAATTAGCAACACCAGAAATAGCAAGTATTATGCTTTTATTATCAATTATGATGGCATGTATTTTTGCAATGATTTGCTTATTTATCCTTCCAATTGCTTTCCTTGTGTATATCATTGCATATTTCAAATCAGCACCACGTTTTAAGAGAACCCACAAAGGCAAATTATATACAGAAGAAATTGCCGGCATGAAAAACTTCATTCATGATTTCAGTAATTTAAACCAAGCTGACAAAGAACAACTTATATTGTGGGATGAATTTCTAATATATGCAGTCGTATTAGAAGAAAATAAAAAAATAGTATATGAGATAAGCAAAATGAAACAAATAGATATCTCAAGCTACGAAAAATTATCATGGTAAAATGTATATCAACTGGAAATCCTCCCCACTTCTATAAGTGGGGAAAACTAATTTTTCTTTAAATTTGCATTAAAATCAAATCTGGGCAAAGAAGTATCTTTATTTCCTGTTCAATCTCCTCATTTTGCACAATCTGGCAATAAAATTGGAGATATCCTATATATAATTCTTAACTATAGAATATCTCCTGCAATTATTATTTATTTGTAGCCACTAGTATCCAGCTGTACTCTATTAATTTACCAGTTCTTGCATGAAATTTAAGTTCAAATTTCTTATTTGATTTTTTCATGTATACTTTATAAATATCCATTCCATCATCACATTTTTTAATCACCTTGGTTATTATCCCTTTTTTCACCTTTTTCTTTGCCAGTTTTTTACATTTATTTTTACTCATAATTTTCTTAGTACTTTTTCTACTAACATTATTCTTTTCCCAGCCATAATAATGCAATTTACCATCGGAGGCGTAATACAAGAGGCTGTATTCTTTTGTTCCTTTTTCTAAGTCTACTTGATAATACAATTTATCACCACTTACTGCTGTAACTACTATTGTAGCATCTTTTACCCTTTTCAATGCTTTTTCTTCTGCCTGCTTATTACTTGTTATTTTCAATCCTGCTTCTGACTGCTCATCATTTGGTCTTATCTCCGCATATACAGTGTTTAAAACAGAAAAAACACTTGTAAATCCAAGGCAAAATATCATAAAAAACATGATAAATACTCTACACATTTTCATAACATTTCCTCCATTATTCACATATTCCACCAGCTAAACTGCCTTTTATAGTTTTATTCTATCATTGACAAATTTCCCTGTCAATCCAAAAGTATAACATAGACACTGCAAACACATGAATGAATAAATTACGAACAAAATATATACTTTCATTATAAATTACCTCTTTGTTAATGGTTTAGTTTAATTAACTTTCGTCAAATATACCAGATAATTTATTAATTCTCAAAATTTTTAAAATTTTTTTCCAAATCAAAAGCTTCTTTCACTCAAAAATAAATCCATATTTTCGGATTTTATTCCTCATTCTTCTTTAAAAATTCCATTTCAAAAAAATTTAGATATGCAGTTGTTACCGTTCACTCTTTAGTCACTCTGCTGATTAATTGAGGAGCGGGATTAAACTTTTATATTGACACTTCTTTTTTTTTTTGCTAATATGTCATTACACGACATGTCGAGCCACGATATATATCTTACTATTACGAAGGGAGAATATCTATGGCAGAAGAAATTTCCAAGGAACTGCGAAAAAAATACATTCCTATGACAGAGACCACCTATTACACCTTGTTAGCAGTAATTTCCGCCAGACATGGATATGCCATTATGCAATATGTTAGTGAACTTACCAAAGATCGTATTAAACTTGGTACCGGAACATTGTATACTATGATTGGAAGACTAACAACAGATGGTTTGATTATCCTTATTGATAATGACAGCGGAAAGAAAATCTATCAGATTACAAAATTAGGAATACAATTATTAAATATAGAAACAACACGTCTACAGGCACAATTAGCAAACGGCACAGCTTTACTGGGAGGAATAAAAAATGAGTGATTTGTATAAAAAATTTAAGTTCTTTCTGTATGTTTCTAAAGAGCAGAAATGGCTGGAAGAAATGGCATTACAAGGCTATATTCTGGAAGATGTGAAAATGGGTGTGTTCTTTTATTTCCGAAAAGATACTCCCAAACGTATGCTTTATGAATATGATCGTTTTTTCCAAAAAAATCATCTTTCCAGAGAGGAAATTTTAGAGAAGGAAAATTTCCTGCAAATGGCAAAAGAGACTGGATGGAAGGAGGTCACACACGACGAAACTCTTACCTACTACTTTACCAAAGAATATGAAGAAGATGGTTTTAATGAATTGTATATAGACGAAGAATCCAAACAACGAAAAGTAGATAAATTCCGTACTCTTTATGAGACCCAATTAAATCTATTGTTACATCTATCTACTATTATTAGTATTTTGTTATTTATATTTTTACTGTTTATACCAAATCATCGGTTTACATATATACTCAGTGGCTACCTAATCGTTGCTCTTATATATGTCTCATTTCTTCAATCTTATCTTCCGAAATTTTATAAGGATTTGATGTTATCGAGAGAAGAATTGGAACAACAGAAAGAAAACATACAATTAAAAAAATACCGCTTTATCCTTACCTCTAAAAACTTACAAAAATACTTAAAAAAGTATGCAAAGAAAGGTTGGGAATTAGTTTCTATGACTAGCTTTTCCTATGTTTTTCAAAAGTGTAATCCATCTACTGTTGATTATGCAATTGACAGTATGCCTACAGTAAATGCCCGTAGAAAATCCAATGGTCTGGATAAAGTTCATGATAAAAAAGACTGGATGTGTCTTAGCCATGACTGGCAGGCAATGAGTCTTACTTACGCTGAAAGTCATGGTCTGGAATATTTATGTGCCCATGAGAACCGCATTATGATCTATAAAGTAAATGATACCTCAAAAATTCCGGAAGAAATGAGAAAGAATAATAATCTTATTATTTCAAAATCATCCGTTTATAGTATATATACTAGCCTGTGGAATAATAGGATTTCTCCTTGGATTCCTTATGGCAGTTATGGGAATTTAACCGAAATTATGATTTCATACAGAAAGGATTGAATCAAATGGAACAATTACAAAACAACAAAAACACTATGAAAAATGCAGGAAGATTATTTTTTATACTTATGATTTTAACTCTTCCAATTTCTATGTTATATGGTTTTTTCTTTAATGTTATACCAAAAGAATACCGCTCCCTATTCTCTATCTTAATCAGCCAAGGTTACTTACTTGTTAGTGCCCTTATTTATCTTCGGGTAACCAAAACAAAAATGGGCAGGGATTTAAATTTGAAAAAGTTTAAAATTTCCAGTTTTCTATTGTCTATACTTGTTTTAATTGCAGCATCACCAATGTCCAGCTTACTAAACGTTGTCAGCCAGTTATTTGCAAAAAATACAATTGGCAATACAATCTTTGACATTAGCGAAAATTTACCACTCTGGGTAGGTGTTCTGGTAATTGGATGCCTTCCGGGATTCATTGAAGAACTAATATACCGTGGGATTTTATATTCTGCCTTTAAAAAGCATTCCATACTTTTTGGTATAATAATATGCGGTCTTTCCTTTGGGTTGATGCATTGCAACTTTAACCAGATTCCTTATGCTATTTATTTAGGTGTAATCTTTACACTTCTGGTAGAGGCAACTGGTTCTTTAGCTTCCTCTATGATTTTGCACATGCTTTTTAATGGAATGAGTACCGTATATCTATATATTTTACCTAAATTATACGAATTCCTTGGACAATACTATGAAGAATATGCTAACATGGATTTAAACACAGTTTTTAATAGTACACCTACAAAAGTAGACCTTTTAGTTACAGCTAATTCACTTATATTCCCTGCTATAATAGGCTTGATAATTGCTATTCTGTTGCTAAGAAAAATCGCAAAAATGAATGGTAATACCCTTAGCTGGCAGGCACTTTGTACAAAAAATGAAGTAGAGAATCCAGAAAAACCAATTTCTGCCTGGCTCATTGCAGGATGGATTATTTGTATTCTTCTATCTATCTTAAATCTATTTGCCTAAGGTCATGAATAATTGAGGATACTCAGAAAGGAATGAAATAAAATGAACAAAAAAACAAAAAATGTTATGGCAGCCCTTATGCTCTTTACTATGACAGCCAGTTCCCTAACTATGCCAGACATGGCAAACATTGCAAAAGCTGCTACAAAAAAAATCACAATTAACAATGTACCTTATGACACATTAACCATGAAAAAAGGAACAACCTTTCAACTTAAAGCAAAAGCCGGATCTTCTAAGAAACAAAAAATTACTTATAGTTCCAGTAACAAAAAAGTTGCTACAGTTTCCTCCAAAGGAAAAATTAAAGCAGTAAAAAACGGAAAAGCAACAATTACCATTAAAGCCAAAATTGGAAATTATAAGAACGCACAAGTTAAAGTTACGGTTGGAACAAAGGTTTCTCAGATTAAGGTCTTAAGACCTGCTATGGTCATTTATGCAGGAAGTACTGCTACAATTAAATCCGAAGTTTTACCATCAAAAGCTTCCAATAAGACCATAAACTACTCTTCTTCTAACAAAAAAATTGCTACAGTAAGCAATACAGGCGTGGTTAAAGGATTAAAGGCAGGTACTGCCCAGATTACCCTTGCTGCCAAAGATGGTAGTGGTATAAAAACAAAAATTACAGTAAAGGTAGAAAAGGATTCCAGTGAAGTGCAGCTTGTGGACGATTTCTATCAGAATGTAAATGCAGAACTTATAAATAATACAGATTTGGATGTCAATGTTGGAGAATGGTCTCAATTTTCCCAGCTGGAAGATAAGCAGGAAGCAGAACTAGATACTATTTTAGAGGATGTTAGTAAAACAGCAAATCCACAAGGCTCTGTTGCTGACCAAGTTTCTGATGTATACCAGACGGCTCTGGATACAGAAACAAGAAACAAACAAGATATCAAAACCATTCAGGAATATTTTGATAAATTGGAAAAAGTTACGGATATTTCTTCTTATATGACTTTAATGGGTGAACTTAGTAAAGAAGGTATGGATGGTATTTTTTCTACTGCTGTAACTTCCGACTTAAAACTTGCAAATACTAACCGGGTTTACTTTAATGAAATGTATCTGGGTGTCTATTCGCCAGAATATGGCTACACCGCCTTAGCTTACTTAAATCCTTATAAGAATTATATCAAGCGTCTTTTGGAATTAAGTGGAGAAAGTAAAGAAGAGGCAGACTCCCACACCGAAGAAATCATGACCTTCCAGCAAAATATTTCAAGGTATGCTTTGTCAATGACAGACGCTTACGACACAGATAAACTTTACAATCCTTACTCCATACTACAACTGGAAAACATGTTTACAAATTGTGATATTAAAGCATATTTGAATGCTGCCGGATTTGAAAAGGTAAATACATTTATCCTATTAAATCCTTCTATGTTAAAAGCCCTTAATACCTATTTAACTACTAAAAACTTAGACTTACTGAAAGAATTTGCTAAATTCCGTATTCTATGTCTTTATGCACCTTACTTAACTACTGATTTTTATGATGCATACGAAGATTTTTATACAGTACTGACTATGGAAAAAAAGCAGACTATAGAAGACTTCTCAAAAGAGATGGTAGAAAGTGTTTTGAATTGGAATATGAGTAAACTTTATGTGGACAAATATGTAAATAAAAATACCAAATCAGACCTTACTACTATGGTAGATAAAATTATCCAGCAATACTATGCGGAAATACAATCTTGTACATGGATGTCCCAGCAAACTAAGGATAATGCCATTAAAAAATTAGATACTATGAAAACTTATATTGCTTACCCAGATGATTGGAGTAATTATACTTCTAGCTGTCAACTGAAAGGTTCCACAGAGGGTGGTATTTTATCTGAAAATATTAAACAGCTTTACATAGACTCCAAAGTAAACCAGCTAAATAAACTAAATGAGTCCTATGATGCAAACCAATGGATTGCATCACCTCTTACCATAAATGCCTACTATATGCCGACTGCTAACTCTATTACCATCCCAGTTGGTATTTTAAGAGATGCCATTTATGATGCAAATAAAAATGATGCAGCAAATTATGGTACTATTGGAGTAATTATTGGACACGAAATCAGTCATGCTTTTGATGCAACCGGTTCTCTTTATGATGAAAATGGTAATTCCAGCAACTGGTGGACAGATTCTGACAGAACAAAATATCAAGCAATTCAGAAGAAACTTGAAAACTACTATAATACTTTTGAAGTATTACCTGGTGTATTTCAGAATGGTTTGACTACTTTATCAGAAAACATTGCCGACCTGGCTGGTGCTAATTGTACTATAAAGTTAGTTGAAAACACACCATCCGCAAGAGATACTTATTTTAGAAGCTATGCAAACCTTTGGGCAAGTAAAATGACAGACAAGACAGTAAATTACTATGTGAACTATGATAACCATTCTCTAAAGAAAGTCCGGGTCAATGCCATTGTTTCTCTTATGGATGAATTTTATGAAACCTATAATGTAAAGAGTACAGATGCAATGTATGTAGCACCAGAAGACCGGATAAAAATATGGTATTAACCTAAAAAAGAGTCGTCACATTAATTAGTTGAAAATTTTTAATGTGACACTCTTTTTATTTTTAATGAAGTTTTAATAAAAAAGCCGGAATTATATGCTATAATAAATACAAAATGTCAATTATAGCATTGCACAGACAACCAACTTGCAGTTTTGCAGGCACTATCATGAAATGGAGAAGATCGATGAAATTCTACATAATAATTGGTATTATAGTCTTATTATCTATATATGTTTTAGTAACTTATAATAGTTTTATCAAAGCATATAATATTGTAAATGAGGCTTTTTCAACCATGGATATCTATTTAAAGAAAAGGTGGGATTTAATCCCTAACTTAGTAGAAGTGGTTAAAGCATATACGAAACATGAAAATGAAGTGCTTAATCAAATAACTTCTTTAAGAGCAAACAGCTATGAAACCATGTCGTTAGATACAAAAATAAATGTAAACGAAGAATTAGCACATGGAATTTCAAAGATAATGGCAATCTCAGAAAACTATCCAGAATTAAAAGCCAATCAAAACTTTTTAGAACTAAACCATGATATATTTAAAATTGAAGATGAAATAGCAAATAGCAGAAAATACTACAATGGTGCTGTAAGAATTTATAATACAAAAATTCAAATGTTTCCCAACAACATAATAGCAAATCTATTTGGTTTTAAACAAATAAATATGTTTGAGGCAAATGCAGCAGAAAAAAATAATGTAAAGGTGGATTTGTAAAATGAAAAAGCGATATCTCTTATATATGTTTATTTTTGCTTTTAGTTTCATGCTTTTTATCCCTGAGAAAGTGTTAGCGGAAACATCTGCTGGCGGTTATACCATTGAAAGTTATGACATTGATATGCATGTAAATGAAAATAACACTTTCGACATAACAGAAAAGATAACTGCCTATTTTGATGAACCCAGACATGGAATATACCGGAAAATCCCATTAAAGAATAACATAATCCGGGCAGATGGCACGAAATCTAATAACAGGGCAAAAATAACAAATATTCATGTTAGCGAAAATTACACAACTTATAATGAAGATGGTTATAAAATCATCAAAATTGGAGATGCCAATGAAACACTTATAGAAAATCATACATATACCATTAAATATACTTATGATATCGGAAAAGATCCATTAAAAGATGCTGATGAATTGTACTTTAATTTAATAGGCGGCGAATGGGATACCAGTATAGATGATATCAATTTCAAAATTACCATGCCGAAATCCTTTGACGAATCTTTATTAGGCTTTTCAAGTGGATACACAGGTTACATAGATACTTCAGACGTTTTTTATACTGTAGATGATAATACAATCAGTGGTTTTTATTCAAACACACTAGATGAGGGAGAGGCATTAACTGTCAGGCTTACCTTACCAGAAGGATATTTTGTAGGAGCAAGGTCAAACATAGAGTTCTATCCTGTTGCTGTAATTATATTTAGTTTACTTTCTGTTATCATTGCGGGAGGCTTATGGGCTAAATATGGAAAAGATGATGTAGTAGTTGAAACTATTGAATTTCATCCACCAGAAGGATTTAATTCTGCTGAAGTTGGTTTTTTATATAGTGGCTCAGCAGATACAAAGGCTATCATTTCTTTACTTGTATATCTGGCAGATAAAGGCTATCTGACAATTGAAGAAACAGAAGAATCTGGATTATTTTCAAAATCTAAAGGATTCAGAATAACAAAAGTAAGAGAATATGATGGAAATAACGAATATGAAAGTATATTTTTCAAAGGTCTTTTTCCAGGAACAAAAACTTCAGTAACTTCTTCTGATTTATATGATAAATTTTACAGAACTTTAAATAAAATAAAGTCAAAAATGAATGCAAAAGAAAACAAAAACAAAATTTTTGAACCATCTGCTAAAGGAAAATGTAAATGGCTGTTTATAATGATGGCTGTCATTTTTGTTCTCATAACCACAAAACCTATCCTAGACTATACGGAGCCAGCACTTTTACTTTTTGCACTTCTATTTCCTGGATTGGGCTATACCGCTCTTATTGTAACTCTAATGGGTGTAATAAAAATACCTAAAATTATTGGTGTTATTTGGGGTGGCATGTTCGCTGGAATGGGTTGGGCTATTGCCGTTTTTCCTGCCTTATCTCAAAACACAATGTATATAGTCATGTATGCTATAGGTATTATATGTATCGCATTCCTAGCGTTTTTTGCAAGAATAATGCCAAAAAGAACACCTTATGGAACACAAATATTGGGGCAAATCAAAGGATTCAAGAGATTTCTGGAAACCGCTGAAAAGACACAGCTAGAAAGTCTTGTAGCAGAAAATCCCCAATATTTTTATAATATACTGCCTTACACTTATGCATTAGGTGTATCAAGTATTTGGATGAGCCAATTTGAAACAATGGCGATACAAGCTCCAGACTGGTATCATAGCCGTAATTCATTTAATATGCATAGTTTTAATCATTTTATGGATAATACAATGAAAACCGCACAAAAGTCAATGTCCTCCAGCCCATCAAGCAGCAGTGGTGGCTCTAGTGGTGGCGGAATATCTGGCGGCGGCTCTGGCGGCGGTGGCGGCGGTTCTTGGTAAAGAAGACTGTTCACACTCCACTCGTTTTAAACAATTTTTTAGTTAATGAAAAGGAGCTGTCACACTAAAAAATAGTGTGTAGCTCCTTTTCCTACGAAACACGCAGTAAATGCGTGTTTCTACCTAAATAGTTACCTTAAATTTTAAAATCTTTTCTTGGATGTTTTGTTGTCAAAATATCTCTCTGTTTAGACATAGCGACATGTGTATAAATCTCTGTTATGTTAATAGAGCTATGTCCTAACATCTCTTGGATATAACGGATATCCACATCTGCCTCCAGAAGACTTGTAGCAAAGGTATGCCGGAACATATGTGGTGTAATATGTAAATCTATGGCGGCAAGAGAAGTATATTTATTAATCATTCTGCGTATGGACTGGTCTGATAATGGTTTTCCATTCTGGTTTACAAAAAAATGTTGGCAATTCCCAATTTCTGTCTGGAATTTACTCTTGTATTCTTCTAAAATGCGAATTACATCATCATTTCCTATTTGTATTTTTCTTTCTTTGGAACCTTTTCCATATATTAAAATACATCTGTCATATAAGTTCACATCACCAGCTTTTAAAGAGCATAGTTCTGAAATTCTCATTCCTGTGGCAAAAAGCATTTCAATCACTGCCACATCCCTTAGGGCATTTTTTTGTTGATATTCTGTTTTTGCATTTTTTTGTTGCTTATACATTGTGGATAAGAAAGTTTCTATTGTATGAAGCGGAATCGTTTTGGGTAAGATAACAGGTTCCCGGAATCTTACTTCTATTTTATAAAAAGGATTCCGGTCAATTAGTTCTTTATATTCTAAGTAGTGAAAAAATGCTTTTACTGAGGCAATTTTTCTTTTAACAGTTTTAGGCTTATATTCCTGATGCAGTTTTGCAATAAAATTCTCCAATATATCAGGCGTAATTGCCAAAATATCATTGACAGGAAGCTGTTTATCAAATTGTGTCAAGTCAATCCGGTAGGCTTTTAGTGTTTTTTTATCCAGCCTTTTTTGGTTCTTGCAATATTCTAAATAGTTTCTTAAATTTTTCTGTAGGTTTCTCATAATAAATTCTCCTTTGTATGTATTCTAAACCTCAATTATTCACGACTTATATTGCAGACCGCTGCTATCACAGCTAGGAACCGCTTGGCAGCGTCACCTGTCTGCAATCATCGTCAATTGACCTATTAAGCATGAATAATCTCGTCTAAATGATGTTATATTACTACAAGAATAACCAAATATAAAGAAAAATTTGGTAACTATTCAGGTAGAAACACGCATTTACTGCGTGTTTCGTAAGAAAAATTAAATTTTGATTGTTCTAAGCCCTTCGCCGAAGGCGAATTATTATGGGCTTAGAACGTAACTGTTCATGGTTCTGAACAGTTACAAAATTTGTAACAATTCAGCTATGTAAAATGCATTCCACCAATTCTTCTGCTAAT
>CAMWUK010000021.1 GCA_947177415.1 uncultured Clostridiaceae bacterium | reverse complement strand
TTCTTTTCAAAGGCATATTCCCCTACTAACATATCTTCTTGTCGAATACATGGTTGTCTTCTAAAATATTTTTCAAATATAATTCTATGTAAAGAATATACTTTACTTCTGTCAAAAAATTCTTTCATAGAAAAGTTTGTTTTTTGGGATTGCTTCTTTTCTATATAACTTCGTATTATCTCAAGAAAGGGTTCATAAGGTGCCCGGATATCATTTATTTGATAATTATGTAAATATACCTGATATCCCCTATGTTCTAACCCCATCATCTGCAAATCTTCCAGTTCCGGATACAATGCATTATGATGTTTCATAAGCAACAACCAGCTTCCCTTGTCTTGTTGTTCTTTTGTAAGCAAAACATCCATATATTCTAATAGGTAAACCCGCTCTTTTTCTTTCATGGTATATCCCCCATTTCTTAATCCCTATCCAACGTATTTTTCGTTACTGTTCACACCTACGGTGCTAACAGTAACCGAATCCAGCCTATTTATAATTCGCCTTTGGCAAAAGGCTGGATTCTTGGCTATTCTACGTTCTTGGCACATAGCTTGACAACAAGTGTCAAGCTTGTGAGTGAACAGTAACATTTTTTCTTCACAATAAAAAGCTACCAAAGATGGTATTTATGTTGTATAATAATTCGTATACACGGTCAGCTCTTCTGTATGGATTCAAATTTGATTATAATCTATTATACCACGAAAAGAACTTGTACGTATTTATTTTTCAAAAAATTTCATAACAGTTCAGCCACGCAAAAGTATATGTGCAAATTGCACGAGGGAGCTTGCTCACAGAGATCAAATTGCACATATACTTTTATATGCTTAACGCCATACATGAATATTTTGCCAGCCAATTTATAATACTTTTAGTCATGTTGTATATTCTGGCAAAATATGAATGACATGGCTGAACTGTTACAAAATTTCCATAAAATATGAATGGCATGACCAAATTGTTGTAAAGTAAACAGGCATGTCACCTCAGGTGACACTATAAATGAAAGGGATTGATTAAAAAAATGAAGCAAAAAATTAAAAAAAACTTACGGTTGAGAAATTTTTTCTTTTTAACCATCGCAGGTATCATCAATGCAATTGGTGTAACTATTTTTATTGCACCTGTACAGCTCTATGATAGTGGTATTTCCGGTACATCTATTTTACTGTCACAGGTCACTCCGGAAAGTTTTTCTCTTTCCTTCTTTCTGATTCTTCTAAATATTCCATTGTTTTTATATGGTTTAAAGAAACAAGGTACTTCCTTTACTGTCTATGCCATCTATGCAGTAGCTGTTTATTCTATTTTTGCATGGCTTATTACGGATGTTCTGCCAATTGATGTGAGTATTGCCTCACCACTGGCAGGAACTGACTTATTTCTCTGTGCCTTGTTTGGCGGTTTGATTTCCGGTATTGGAAGTGGTCTGGCAATTCGTCATGGTGGTGCTATGGATGGCATTGAAGTAATGGCTGTTATTTTTGCGAAGAAAATTGGCACCTCTGTTGGAATCTTTGTTATGTTCTACAATGTCATCCTTTACATTATCTGTGGAATTACAATTGGAAGCTGGATACTTCCTCTTTATTCCATTGTAACTTATGCGGCTGCCTTAAAAACAGTAGACTTTCTTGTGGATGGTATTGACAGCTCCAAAGCTGCCATGATTATTACTACATGTCCAGAAGACATTGGCACTGCTATATCAAATGAATTTACTTGTGGTATTACTGTGATAGAAGCACAGGGATTTTATTCCAGTGAAGATAAAACCGTTCTCTATGTGGTTCTGAACCGGTTCCAAATTGTGAAGTTGAAAGAAATTGTAAAGGAACTAGATCCTGCTGCTTATGTATCTATCACTGCTGTGGCAGATTTGCTGCATGGAAGCCAGGAAAATAAGACAATCATAAAAGCTAAACAGGATGCTGAAAAAACAGAGGATTTGGTAGATCTAGAAGATACACATGATGTTGAAGATATGAAAGATATCGTATTTGGAACAGAATTGGAAGAAAAGTTGTAACTGTTTTATAATTGAGAAAGTTATGGGATAACTAAACAAAGAAGAAAAGAAGCCCTAATTCCTTGGAGGCTTCTTTTCTTGCTTATATTATTTCTTTCTAAATCTTCTATAAATGCAATGTTCTTTGTGCAATTTCTTTTGTCTTTCCCACATTCCAGAAATTCTCTCCCAGATATCCACAAGTACGACGTGTGACATTCATCTTATTCTGGTCTTTATTTCCACACTGTGGGCATTCCCACTCCATTTTATCGTTGATAATAATTTCTCCATCAAAACCGCAAACATGACAATAATCCGATTTGGTGTTAAATTCTGCATACTGGATATTATCATAAATAAATTTCACCACATCTTCCAATGCCTCTAAATTGTGACGCATATTTGGAATCTCTACGTATGAAATCGCTCCACCAGAAGAAATCACCTGGAACTGGCTTTCAAAGTTAAATTTACTAAATGCATCTATCTTCTCTCTTACATCTACATGATAGGAATTGGTATAATATCCTTTGTCGGTAATATCTTTGATATTCCCAAATTTCTCCTTATCAATTCTTGCAAAACGATAACAAAGAGATTCTGCCGGAGTACCATATAGAGCAAATCCAATACCAGTAGCTTCTTTCCAATCATCTGTTGCCCGGCGGAGACGCTTCATTACACGAAGGGCAAAGTCTATACCACCTTCCTCTGTATGGCTGTGTCCGGTCATAATCTTTGTAACTTCATATAAACCAATGTACCCAAGGGACAAGGTAGAATATCCATTATGTAATAGCTTATTAATATTTTCTCCCTTCTTTAGACGGGCAATAGCTCCATACTGCCAGTGAATTGGACTAACATCAGAAATAGTCCCCTCCAAGGCTCTATGTCTGCAAAGAAGTGCCTCAAAACAAAGAGATAATCTTTCTTCTAATAATCTCCAGAATTCCTCTTCATTTTTCTGGGCAATAATACCAATCTGTGGCAGATTTAAACTTACCACACCTTGGTTAAATCTTCCTTCAAACTTATAGTTTCCGTTCTCATCCTTCCAAGGAGACAAAAAGCTACGGCAGCCCATAGGCCCGAATACATTTCCTTCATAATTTTCACGCATTTTTTTAGCAGAAATATAATCCGGGTACATTCTTTTTGCAGAACATTTTACAGCAAGTTTGGTGATATAGTCATATTCTCCACCATGAAGGCAGTTATGCTCATCTAGTACATATACTAATTTAGGGAAAGCTGGTGTCACATATACCCCTTTTTCATTTTTAATTCCTTCTAAACGCTGACGAAGTACCTCTTCGATAATTAAAGCATTTTCTTTGATATATGGATCATCTTTTTCTAAATTCAAGAACAAAGTAACAAATGGAGACTGTCCATTTGTAGTCATTAAGGTATTAATCTGATACTGTATAGTTTGTACCCCTGATTTTAATTCATCTTTTAACCTGTCTTGTACAAATTGCTCAATTAATTCATCCGGAATCTGCCCCTCATATCTTTCCATATAGTGCTTCTTATACTTGTCATAACTCTTGCGAAGATATTTTCCAAGATGCTTAATATCTACTGTCTGTCCTCCATACTGACTGCTTGCCACCGCAGAGATAATCTGTGTCATAACGGTACAAGCAACCTGAAAGCTCTTAGGACTTTCAATTAACTTGCCATTCATAACGGTTCCGTTCTCTAACATATCTTCAATGTTAATCAGACAACAGTTAAAAATAGACTGCAGGAAATAATCTGAATCATGAAAATGAATAATCCCTTCTTCATGTGCCTTTGCAATTTTCTCAGGAAGGAGCATTCTCTTTGTTAAATCCTTTGATACCTCTCCTGCAATTAAATCCCGCTGGGTAGATGCAATTACAGCATTCTTGTTGGAATTTTCTTCCATAACGTCTTTGTTGCTATTGCGAATTAACCCCATAATGGAGTTATCTGTGGTATTGGACTTACGTACCAGTTCTCTGGAATAACGATACACTATGTAAGTTTTAGCAAGTACATACTTTCCTGATGCCATAAGCTTCTGCTCTATCAAATCCTGAATCTCTTCTACTTGTATGGTATCATTCTGTTTTCCTTCTATGTATGCCACAATCCCCTGTATATCATTATCAGAAACTCTTTCCTCTTCTTCTACCTCAATATTCGCTTTACGAATTGCAATCACAATTTTGTTTCTATCATATTCTACAACATTTCCATCCCGCTTGATAACCTTCATGTTCTTTCTTCCTTTCGTTTTCTGCAGCGGAATAGTAACAGTTCAGCCAAAGGCTGAACTGTTACTATTCCGCTGCTATTGAATCTTTTTCATTATAGCACACCCAGCTTTCCATGTCTACTAAATATAGTGCTAAATATTTTCCTTTGATACTATATATAGTATTTTTGACAAAATTTGCAAATCCTCTATTCATGCATGTTTGCGTTTTTGTCAATACCCTTTTTTTATTTTTTTCCATGGAATTTTTTGTTTTTTTCTCTCTTAATTTCGTCTATTTTCACAGATATTCATTTAAGGGGTCATACTATTATTTTTTTGTCATATACTAATTGTGTGTAGAATCATTGAGAATAATCCAATCAAATTACACAAACTTTATTTTTTCGGGAGGTTTTTATGTCAAAAACGAAAATCGTGGTGATTCAGCGGAAAGAATTGATTTATACTGGTATTTTTCTGGTATTAGGTATTTTTCTTATTGTCCTTCTTATTTTCATGTTACATAAAGATGAGGATGGTGATTCCAGCCCGGTTGCAGAGTATACTCCCGGTGTTTACACTTCACAGCTTTCCTTAAATGATACTTTATTAAATATTGAAGTTGTTGTAGACAGCAATCATATTAATGGTGTTACTTTCTCAAATATTGATGATAGTGTATCTGCTATGTATCCACTATTAGAGCCTACTTTAGCAAATATTGAAAACCAATTGTGCAATAATGTGGCAATAGATCAGATTGTTTTAGAGGAAGAAAGTAAGTATACACAACAACTTCTTCTTAATGCTATAGAAGAAACCTTAGAAAAGGCAAAAAATTAACAAGACCCAACTAAAATTTCTTACTTTCTTGCTATGATTTCCTTTGACAACTATATATGAAAATGTTAGTATTAAAAGTAGACGAAGGATGAAATGGAGGATAGGGTATGGAATATATAGTAAATATTCAGGAGATGATTGAAAATTTTATTGCAAGCCTTTCAAGACAGGCTCTTTTTATAAAATACTATGATAATGAAAAAATAAACAAAGCAGATCTTCTTGGCTTAATACCAGAACAACTTCCTGCTGTTTGTTATTATCATGAATATCAGTCTGATGTGATTTGTGATTGTTATGATCCCTTTTTCAACTGGATTCGTCTGTCTTATATTAATTTTTACCAGGATACTATGACACCAGAAGAATTTCTGGAAGATTGTAAAGTATATTCTCTACATATAGAACCCTTTGCTGCCTATATCCGTGATGGGCAATGTCAGCGTACTGAAGATATTATGTCTGTAGAAGTAATTTTTGAATATAAGAATGTTTTCTTAGATATTATTCATATTTTTCGTTACATTACCAATCAGCATCCTCTTATTTTGGTTATCTCAGCCTTTCATCTTGCTCCTCTTTCCAGTGTGCAGATGATGTTAAAACTTTTAGAAGAGGAATTACCTGATTTACATTTTATTATAATTTATAATGATACATTTTATATTAGATCTTACATTTCAGAAACCTGGAATCAACTGGTTTCATACATACAGGATCGCAATATGCTGATAGAATGGGGGCATTTCTCTAGTGATATTCTTATGCATAGTGTAGAGGATTTTATATTTGAACCAAAAGACTTTTCAAAGAATCTCAAAAAACTTTGGAATATGTATCATAGTCTTGCTTTGGAAGATGCTTGGTATTATATTAGTGATATATATAATAAAATTGAACACAACCGTTCTATATTAACAGAGCAGCAGGCTTGTGAGGTTCTAATTCTTTATACCTTACTAAATCTTGCTATGGACAATACGGAAGAAGCTGTTATGTCTTGCAAGACAATTTCGGAGCTAAAGCTTTATCGTGAAAACTCCCTTGTTGCTTACTACTTTCACTATTTATCCATTAAAACACAATTTTCTACCAGTCACATGAACTCGATACAAAATTCATATCAGATGTGTGTGAAAATTGCCAAAGAATTACAAGACGATTTCTTACTTTTTAAAGCAGAACTTTTGTATGTCATGGCACAATTTGGCGGTTGGAAAGACCCTTTTTTGTGTGATTTCCGTATACCAGTACCTACTGAATTATTGGAATCCACAGAACATTATGGTTTCCGTAATCACCTTGCTTATTTGTATGCAATGGGATTTGAGAACGATATTGAAAGTGTAACAGCAATTGCCACTGGTAAAAAGAATTCTTACTATTTTTCTAAGGGTATTGATCTTGCCAGAGAAATTGGTAACAATGATTTTCTTATGTTAGCCTATATGAAAAACATCATCATATATTCTGATGCCGGATTTCATGAATATGTTTACCAGATGCATAAAAAGAGAATTGAAACTGTGTCCAGTAACGATGTAATTTTGCAGGCTCACATGTATCTGGGAATTGGCTATAATTGCATTATTTTGGAGAATTACGAGAAGGCTGACCAGTATTTCCGTATCGCACTTCGCAATCTTGTCATTGCCAAAAAAGCAGATGACTGCATGGATGCTCTCTATAATATATGCATGAATTATTTTGTAATTGAGAATTATGAAACGGTTATTCCTTGTATTGAAGTGCTATTAAAAATGCTCTCCTATCTGGGCTATCAGAACCTTATGGTCTGTAATACAGCCAAATTATATGCTATGCTTGCAATTAGCCATTTTCATCTACAGGATTACTACAAAGCTTATCATTATTTAGGTCAAATGGATATTTATATGACGCAATTAATCGGTGACAACGAAGATGTTGATTATAAATATTGGGAAGAGGAATTATTTTTATATCATTACTTAAAGGGAATTCTATATGAATATGAAGGAAATCTGGAAAATTGCAAAAAAGAACTGGATTTATCATATAAATTTTTATGGCTTCTTCCTGGAACAGTTTTTTACACCTATTATCTTTATACCGTTGCCATATCTAATCTTTACTTAAGGTTAGAAAAATATGATAAACGCCAAGAGATTATTCTAGAAACTGTAGATTACTATAAAAATCAAGGATTTATGCAGTGTGTCAGTAAACTTATGGCACTATTAAACCAAGAGGAGATACCAAAAACTATTTTAGGATTTAATAAACATGAATTATTTTTTGATCAATTACTATCCATTGCCAATTTTGAAGGCACACAAATTAAATTAAAACAAAGGGAAAAAGATATCTCCTTCCTTACTATATGGCAGGAAAACCTAAACCGTAGAGAAAGCAATGTGGACACCCTGATTAATCAGGCTATCTCGATAATGCAGAATACTTACAGTCTTGGAGGGGTAGTACTTCTAAAGAAAGACGATTGTGGATATTCTGTACTATTTAAAAATAGTGATATTGCTATCTCTGCTAATCAAATACATAAAATTTTTGATTTTTTCCAAAGATATAAACGAGGCTTTTTAACCCATCGGACAGATAAGAATTTCTTCCAGTTTATGCCGGTTATGCAGCCTTTTACAAAGAATAAGATTGTTTCCATGCTTGGTATTCCAATTTCAGACGGCAGTACAAACTATGTACTGCTCTCCCATGTGAATTCCCAGCGTAACTTTACTGGTAACCGGACCTTGTTGACCAACGAAAATCTGGTTACTCTCAAATTTGCCTGTAACCAGCTTGTGGATGTAATCAAACGTATTACAGATAACAATCTGATTCGTCACATGAACGAAAAATTAGAAAAGGTATCTATGACTGATTATTTGACCGGAACTTACAACCGTCATGGTTTTAGCTACATTATTAAGAATAAGCTTAGTCATGAAAAGGGCAGTAAAAATTTAATACTTTATATTGATTTAGATAATTTCAAATATTACAATGACACCTTTGGACATGATACAGGAGATTTTGTGCTGGTAAGTTTTACCAAACTTTTCCAAGAACTTATGGGTGATAAGGGATATACTATCCGCTATGGCGGAGACGAGTTTCTTATCGTAATCCCAGACCAGAACGAAGCATACGGACTTACTATAGCAGACAAGATATATGAGCATATTGGAGACGGGTTCCGTAATTCTTTGGAGGAATACCTTCATACAAAGATTTCCATTCCAGTGGACAAGAAACTCTCCTGCTCTATTGGTATTGCAGAATATTCCGGCAACACCCAGAAAGATATCGATCAGGCACTAAATAATGCTGATCAGGCATTGTACTTTATAAAAAGGAATTCTAAAGGCCGTTCCATGACCTGGTCTAAATTAAAAGAATTTAAACTGTAACTATAAAAAATAGGGCAACTACACAAAACTTATATTGTTTTGTATTGTTGTCCTATTTTCTTTAAATTATTATAACTGTTCTTATTACTTTCACCCAAGATGCCGCAGTTCTTGTACCCATCTTTGGTAATCTTCTTTTTTCTGTGCTTTTTTAATTTTCTTTTTTATCTTATCCACATCCGGAAATAAATTTCCCATATATATCCACAATTCTTTCATCTTATACAGTGCATTATTTCCCATTGCCTGTTGATATTCTTCATACAGTTCATCATGAAATGCCCAGAAATTATTTATGGAAATTAATTCTCCTGTTTGTATCTCCTGAAATAAATTTGGATTTGCAATAGCCCCTCTTCCCAGCATAACACTTTGAAGTTTTGGACATTGTTCTATAAGACTTTGATAATCTTCTTTGGTATAGATATCACCATTATAACAAAGAGGATTCCTGCTTTTTTCTATTGCCTCTAAAAACACATGCGTGTGGACAGGATTCTTATAATAATCTTGCTGTACTCTTGGATGTATAATAAGTTCTTCTATTGGATACTGATTAAAAATTCTTAGTAATTCTTCAAATTCTTCTTCATCATATCTTCCAATTCTGGTTTTCACAGAAATCTTTCCTATGGCTTTTTTAAATATTTCATCAAAAAATTTTTCTAACTGATAAGTTTCACTCAGAAATCCTGAGCCTTTACACTTAGTCACCACAGTGTTTGAGGGACATCCAAGATTCAAATTTATCTCTGGATATCCATAATCATATAATTCTTTGGCGGCTTCCATAAAGTAATCTGCCTGGTTTGTTAGGATTTGTGGAACCATAACGATTCCCTCATTGTGTTCTGGCAGGATATCTTTTTTCTCTCTTGGCGTAAAACTGCCATGCATGGTAGGCGATATAAAGGGAGCAAAATATTTTTTTGCTCCCCCAAAATACTTGTGATGCAGTTTCCGGTACAAGTATGTGGTAATACCTTCCATTGGTGCAAAATAGAATCTCATAATAAGTAACCGCTCACCTCCGGCTGAACGGTTACGGAATGGGGCAAGCTTTGCATGTAAATTGCCCCATTCCTTTCCTGTTTTATTCTTTTATACGGTCTGCACAGCAGAGTGTGCAGACCTACCTGAACGGTTACCATAATAGCAACTATTGGCGAATCTTAATGTGTGTCTCACGAAGCTGCATCTCCGTTACTTCGTTTGGTGCACCACACATCAAATCTTGTGCATTACCATTCATTGGGAACGGAATAATTTCACGAATGTTATCTTCCTCGCGAAGAAGCATAATCATACGGTCAACTCCTGGTGCCATACCAGCATGAGGCGGAGCACCAAACTGGAAAGCATTGTATAAGGCTCCGAATTTTTCCTTTAAATCCTCTTCGGAATATCCTGCAATTTCAAATGCTTTTACCATAATCTGAAGATCATGGTTACGGACTGCTCCAGAGGATAATTCTACACCATTACATACGATATCATATTGATATGCTAAAATTTCTTCTGGCTCTTTATTTTCTAACGCTTCCAATCCACCCTGTGGCATGGAGAATGGATTATGTGTAAAGATAATCTTCTTTTGTTCTTCATCGTATTCATACATTGGGAAGTCATTGACAAAGCAGAAACGATATGCATTTTTCTCTAATAAGTCAAGACGTATACCAAGTTCATTCCGAAGCTGTCCAGCATAAATTGCAGCTCTCTTCTCAGTATCTGCAATAAAGAAAATAGTATCTCCCACTTCTAATCCTGCTAAGTCTTTGATTTCTGTTTTCATATCATCTGGGATAAATTTGTCAATTGGTCCTTTGTAACTCATATCCTCTTTTACTTCCAAATATCCAAGTCCGCCCATTCCAATGGATTGTGCAAATTTCAATAATTTCTCATGGAATCCTTTGGACATATCTGCATGGACTTTGATAGCACGAACGGTCTTTTTGTGGAATGGTTTAAAAGTACATCTCTGGAAGAAATCTGTCACATCAATAATACGAAGTGGGTTACGAAGATCCGGTTTGTCGGAACCAAACTCTAACATTGCCTGTTTATAACTGATTACTGGATATGGTCCTTTGGTTACTGCTGCCCCTTCTGGTGCAAATTTTTCAAAAGTTGCAGTAAGCACTTCTTCTCCTACACGGAATACATCTTCCTGTGTTGCAAAACTCATTTCAAAGTCTAACTGGTAAAATTCTCCCGGTGAACGGTCTGCACGGGCATCCTCATCACGAAAACATGGTGCAATCTGGAAATATTTGTCAAATCCAGATACCATAAGAAGCTGCTTATACTGCTGTGGTGCCTGTGGAAGTGCATAAAATTTACCTTTGAATTTGCGGGAAGGTACGATATAATCTCTTGCTCCTTCTGGTGAGGATGCACAAAGAATAGGAGTCTGAATCTCTAAGAATCCCATTTCTGTCATCTTCTCTCTTAAAAAGGAAATTACGTTGGAACGGAAAATCATGTTGTCCTTTACCTTCTTGTTACGCAAATCCAAGTAACGGTATTTTAGTCGTAAATCTTCACGGATTTCCTTACTTGTCATTACTTCAAAAGGCAGCTGGCTATATACCTTTCCAAGTACCTGTACACTCTTAGCATCTAATTCAATAGTTCCAGTTGGTATCTTAGGATTATAAGTTTCTTCATCTCTATGTTCAATAAGACCTTCTACACTGATACAGTCTTCTTTGTTGATGCCTTCTAACAAGGCTGCATCACGGATAACCACCTGCAAGACACCATACATATCTCTTAGGTCAATGAAAGATACCCCGCCATGGTCACGGATATTCTCCACCCAGCCTGCTACTCTTAGGGTTGCATCTACATCCGCTTCACTGATGGCATCTAAGGTTCTGTTACGATATTGATTGTTTGTATTTGTTTCCATTTGCTTAAAACTCCTTTCTTTTTTATGCATTCTTAGGTAATTGTAAAACTCAAATTGTGATTTTTTATAGGCGATTACAAATATGAAACACTGCACTAAGCTAATCTTGCAGGCTATACTCCAAAAAAAGAAAAAGCCCTGAACATATTAAAAAAAATATGTTCAGGGCGAATCTATATCCGCGGTACCACCCGACTTACTGTTTACAGTCACTTTTTGGTTAGAAACCGGTTATTTAACGCATAACCAAACGGCGCACCTACTATATATTGTTCAGATTGCAACTGGTAAAGTGTTATTCATACAGATTCACTTTATAGAGTTCCCACTATCCTCTACTCACTGGAAACGATAATCTGTACTACTTCTCTTCGTCATCGTCCTATGTCTTTATTATTCTATGCCAAACAATTCACGAAACTGTTTGGCATAGGAAACAGATATTTTGATTATATGCGAATTACCAAGAAAAGTCAATGGTTGATTTTCTCTTTTTCTACCACTTGACCGTCCAAAATGCATATTTTTCTATCACAGCAGTTGGCTACATCCATATCATGGGTAACAATAACTATAGTTTTTCCTATTTTTTGCAAATCCCGGAGAATCTTCATAACCTGCTGGGTATTTTTACTATCTAATGCTCCTGTTGGTTCATCTGCAAGTATATATTTCGGATCCATCATCAATGCACGGGCTATGGCAGTTCTTTGTTTTTCTCCTCCTGACAATTTCTCTACTTTCTGGGATGCCAGCTTTTTTATCCCAAGCATTTCCATATTTTCATAAGCCTTTTCCTTTATATTCTTTCTGCTCTGGCTTCCCAGCAGATAGGGCAGAATAATATTTTCATAGACGGTATCTTCATTGAGCAGCCCAAAATCCTGCATAATATATCCAAAGGTCTGATTCCGCAGTTTTGCAATTTTACTATCTTTTAATTTGTCTATATCCTGGCCATCTATAGAATACTCTCCTGTTGTCTTCTTATCCACAGCACCAATAATATGTAACAATGTGGATTTTCCCGCACCGGATTTTCCAATTATGGCAACCATTTCCCCCTCTTTAATTTCCACATCTACATTCTGAAGAATCCATTTTTTTTCATGGGAAGAAACCACTTCTTTCCCAATATTTTTCATTACAATTCCCATTTACAAACCTACACTTTCTGCTTATATAAAGCGAACAAATCCTTTTTACCAAGCCGTATCATCTCTGGAATAATTGTGATATGGAATAATATAACAAGATATACTGCCGCTGCCACAAAGGTAAACATATTTATTTCCAGCAAATCAACCGTATATGTCTCATCCAGCCCATGATAATACCAAAAAACAAAGATACACTCACCTAAAATTAATGGTATAATTGTACTAAGGTAAGTATATAGCATACACTTTCTCTTGGTAAATCCATACATATAATATATGGTCATCCGTTTCTCATTTTTAAGTTCTACCATGTTATTGATACCGCCAACACCAGCTAATGTAATGATAGAAAAAACAAATAGCACAATGCCATTTACAATACAAAATTCCTGGTTGGATGCATTATAATTTTCACTCATTTTCTTCACATTGGTTATATATCCATATTGATTAATCTCTTTTACAATCTCCTCTTCCCTGTCTGCCAATTCATCTGGCAACAGCAATAACCTTCCACTCCATTCCGTTCTTGAATCCACTTGCTCCTTTCTCACACATTTTAAATGTTCACAGTCACAGGGGACAATAAAATCGGAGGACATTTTATAAAATACTTCGCTTAAGCTGGCATATCCCGTAGTTCCTCCAACTCCTGTTAAAAGCACATATTCTTCTGGTGAGATAATTCCAACAACCTGAAAAGTAAGCTGTGGATCCTCTGTTTCAAAACACTCTCCTACTTGGTACTTATCTCCTGCTGCAATTACCGGAATATACTCATACTCTTTTGTACTATCTATCCATTCTCCAGCTTCCAGTTTTGGAGAATATACATCGAACAACTCTTCACTATAACCAAGCATAAATAGACGTTTCCCCATGGGATCCATAGTCAGGCTGCAAGTTGGAAGATTTATTATATTATATTTGTCAAGGCATTTGTCCACTTCCGTTGTATTTTCTCTATAATAACCATATTCAGAAAAAGCGTATACATTTTTATTGATAACTGCATTTCCAAGTTCTTTTGTGGCATACATTGCCTGAAGTTTTCCAATCATGGACACCAGTATCAATAAGACAATTACCACCTCTGCTGTTAGGAAAATATAATACCCTTTATTTTTTATAATTTGCCGAATCCACAATTTAGTCTTGTTCATCATCTACTCCTTTACCACATAAATTTCCTGCTTTCTATTGGCATTCCACGTAACTATTGTCAAGAAAACCATGACCAGCAGATAATAGATGCCCTGTATCTTCACATAGATGCTTAAATCTCCACTATATACTATCTCCAGTTTTGAGAGTATACCACAAGTAAGCATATAAATAATGCCTCCTATTATTTCACCTGCCAGCAACAATACACCGTTTTGTGCAATCAAAAGCAAATTCCGTTTTCTTTTGCTGCAGCCTAACACCCCATAGATGTTGTACTTTCTTTTTTCTGACCGAATCCAGAACAAAAGGATAAAAAATAAATTCAATGTCATAATAAGAAAAATAAGAAGTATTTCTCCAAATTCCAACCAGAAACTGTAATTTAACAGGGCAGGTATTTGGGATTCTATGTGATAATTCTTTACCCCTGAAAAGCTCTCTAACTCCTTTTTTATCCGTTCTTTATCCTTCTTTCCCAATGCTTTTACATAAAATACCTGTATGTATTTGGTCTTAAAGTTATCTATATAGTAATTGATAGGAACTTCATAATCTGCATCACTACAATTGTCCTTCGTACCCATAATTTTCATTTTGTGTCCTTTTACTTCCACTTCTCGCCCTACCGGATTTTTCCCAATCCCTATGGTTCTGCCAAGCTTACCATATTCCAGTATAAAACTTGACACTAATAGACAAGCCTCCTTCTCATCTATGCTATAACCTTCTCCTGCCAACAGCCTTCCTTCATAAGAATCAAAACAAGCCCCAACAAACTGTGCCCTGCTATCAACAATCTCCTCCGTAAGTTCACCGTAGGCTTCCCATTCCCTATAAGGGTTTTCCGAAACTATAATGCACTTTCTTCCCTGTTCTTTAAAGGAGGCTAATATATGTTGTATCTCTTCTTTGGGTATCTGATTATTCAATTCTATATGAATAGTGTCTGTCACTTTACCATCAATATAGTAATAATATAATAAATATCCGGCATAAAATAATACCCCATAAGAAATAACAGTAATGCTGGTCATTACAACTACAAAAGAATATTTCCTCTTTTTCACAAGATGCAAAATATTTCTTATCAACAGACTAATAAATTTCAATTTATTTTCTTCCTTTCCAATATGATTGGGATTTCATTGTAACCTTGTTTCACGAAAAAAAGCCAATTTTACAACATATTGGCTCTTTTCTATCAACTGTAAAGTTTTGCCTTTATGATCTCCATGCACTCTTATCAATGCTTTCATCCCATGATGAACTGGATTTATTTTTCTTTCCCTTATGGCTACTATCTGCCCGTTGGATTTGACGGTAACTAAAAGATAACTGACAAAGCCCATCCTTTCCTTCACCTGAAACAGCCTCCCATCCTGTTCTTGTTGTCTCCTTATTATACGCATTTTCTCCTTTTGTACCAGTTACCACAAGTTTAACATAGGCTTCATATTTACTTACATCATCACAACCTCTGCCATAACAGGTAGTTGCAACTGCCTTATCTGGCAATATTGATACCTTTCGTAATGTCAAAGATAATGTTTTTACACTCATAAGTGAAGCCGCATCTACTGACACAGCACCTCCCAGTACAAGTCCTCCTGCAAGTGCCATTGCTAAAATTCTCTTTTTCAACATCATTGTTCTCTCCTTTGTTTATTTTATCATTTCTAGTCAACGGTAGCAATTATACTCTTTCAAAAATATTATGTCAAGTTTTTTGTCGAAATATATTCATTTTTTCTAATAAAGTTACCATTCCATTATGTAGCTCATAACTTTATAGAATATACATTATGACTAAAAATATTATGAATTGGTAGACAAAATAAAATCAGCCCATCTACATTTCCTTTTGATGAATGTAAATGGACTGATTTTATTGCTTAGATTTACTTATTTCTTATATACAGATTTTTTACCCACAAGTGCCGTAAATCCATACCGTTTCATTCTATCACCCTCCTTGTATTACTTTTATATTTTCTTCTGTTTCAAAACTATCTTGTAATCCTTCTGTCACATAAATAGTTCCATCTTCCTCTACTAAGATTGTTTCAAATTCTTCCCTATGTTCTTTCCAATATGCAATGGCTTTTTCCCTTCCCATAACAAACAGAGAGGTAGACAATCCATCTGCCAAAGTTCCATCCTTGCTTACTATCGTAACAGAAGTAAGACCACTTTCCGAAGGTGCCCCAGTGCTAGTATCCAAAATGTGATGATAGGTTTTTCCAGCTTCTTCAAAATATCGTTCGTAATCACCAGAGGTAATAACCGCACAGTCTTTTACAGAAAGCACTCCCAGCATATTTCCTTCTTTGTCTCCAGGTTTTTGTACTCCTATCTTCCAGTCACTTCCATCTGGTTTACTGCCAAGAACCTGTACATTTCCACCTAGAGAAACCATTCCCGAGGAAATTCCCATTTTTTTCCACATCTCTATAATACGGGCTGAAGTAAATCCTTTTGCAATGCCTCCAAGATCCATTTGCTGTCCACTGCCAAGAGTAAGTTTTCCACTTTCTTTCTCCAAAACTACTTTTGTATCATCGACTAATAACAGCTTTTCATGAATCTCTTTTGTGGTTGGTATCTGATACTCTCCAGAAGTAAATCCCCATAACTCCATTAAAGGATATACGGTTATAGAAAATGCATGTTCTGTACTTTCTGACAGTTCCAAAGCTTTTTTCACAACAGAAATAGTATCTTCTGATAGGTTTCCCTTTCCATCCCTGTTAATTTTTGCGACTTCACTATCTTTCTTCCCAACAGACCATATTCCATCCAGCCTTTCAATTTCTTCAATAGCTGATTTCACCGCTTCTTCTCCTTTGCCACCGTATGCCGAAAGAGACATATAAGTATCCATAGCAAATACACCTTGTTTATATAATTCATCTGAATTCTTTTCTGTTTGGTTCTTTACTGGCAATTTTCCACATCCGGTAAAACAAGCACACAAAAAAGCCAATCCAATCACACAACTATAATATAACAGCATTTTATATTTTCTTTTCAGGTAAGGTGTTTTCCTAATATACTGAATAAAATTTCTCCTTTGCCTCATAAGATTATTCCTTTCTCATCGTTTCCGGCAGCTTAGCAAGTACTATACCTCCAAGTATACCTACCACTACACCAGAAACTACTCCACTGATGGTCAATATTGCTAAATACCAGACAATAGATGTAGTTTCAACCATAAGCATGGCAACCAATATTTGTCCTACATTATGAAAAACACTGCCTGCCACGCTAACTGTAACAACGGCAAAATGTTTGGTACTTTTTAATCCCAACATTACCAGATAGGCAAGTATACCTCCTGCTGCTGAGTAACATAGACTTTGTAGATTTCCAAAAGTAAATGCCACCAGAAGAATCCTCACAATATTGATTGCAAAGGCAGCTTTGGCATTTAAATAATAAAGAGCAATTAATACTACTAAATTGGTAAGTCCGATCTTCATTCCTGGTACCATCTGAATAGGAATCAGACTTTCCAAATAACTTAGAATAAAAGCAAGTGCAATACAAAGTCCATATAATGCAACCCGATAGGATTTCCCATTCATTCTAGCTTTCCTCCTTAATCTCCACTACCACCTTATGAGGAAGACAAATAATACTTTGCCCCAGATATTGAATCTTTCCCGTATTCACACATATCTTATCGGGACAATCTGCTTCTGTAAGCCACACCTTTCCATCAGAAATCCGCAATACATTTTCACCATTATCACTTTTAATCCTATAGGTTACTTCTTCTTCCTGCCAGAATGTCTGTACATGTTCTCCATCCACCTGCACAAATATTTGATTTCCATGGTGTTCCCTGCTGAAAACATAAAATAATAATCCAATTCCTATTACCAAAAATATTCCCAACATACAAATATCTGCATAATGCTTTTTCCAAAACTCTTTTTTCATTTCTGTAGCACCTTTACTAATTTCCTAATCATTTAACCATTCCTTTTTCAATTTTTCAAGAGACAAAGAATCCTTCAATTTTCGCAAAACCGCTCTATCAGAAAGTTTACCGTGTTATTGAATTTTTTTGTCACTTTGTAAATGTTCAGAACCTCTCATTCGGATTTTTCCAGAATACACATAATATCTAATAGCAATTTGTATATCACTTTTGCAGGTTCTGAATAGTTATGTCACCTTATCGCAAACACCCTTTTTATATAATTTCCAGCCTTGTCCCATACTACAACTTGATAATTTCCTTTTTTAGTTACCTTTTTCTTATTGGCTATTTTTTTTCCATTTAGAATAATCTTTTTTATGCCACTTTCCTTATCAGTTGCTTTGATACAAACTCCTTTTTTATAGGATTTGTTGGACTCTATATTAAGGGTTGGTTTCTTCCGGTCAAGGGTAAATCCATTGGTTTTCTTAATCCTAACTGTTCCGTTCTCATCTGTTACTTGTATATATAATACACCATTTGTTATATTCTTACGATACCTCCAGATATTTCCTTTTAAGTTCTTCCATGCCGTTTTCTTGTAGTGATTTCCTTTTAACACAAGCTGCCATTGTATTTTCTTTATTCTTTGAGTAGAAAAGACAATCTCAATAGGTTCCTTCTCATATATTTGGTACAAAGTTTTTTCGTTGTTTTGAAATTTAATCTTTCCTTTTCCTACAATAGAAATTTTCCCAATAAATTCAGGATTGGGAGCAGGTGTCACAAAAACAGGATTTTCTGGGTTCTGTGTGTGTAATGGATATGTCTCTTTTACCCACACAGATACTGGATAAATATTACCTTGGTACTGTACTTGTAATATATTCTCTCCTGTCATTAATTTATATGGCAAAATAGAAATATCTGCCTCTTCTATGACCACTGACTTCCCTTCATAAGTCTGTTTTACTTCAAAAAGACTAGTGTCTATTACACTATTTGGCATAAACTCCAGATCCTCTCTTTTTAAGTAAACATTTGTGGTAATTTTGTCTTTTGGCACTCCTAGCACCATTAATTCCACTGTTTTTTTACAACTTGGCCAAAACGGAAGATTTCCTGTATAGGACAGATTTATAGAATTTTCTCCCTCGCAAACCAGATGTTCTTCCATTATGTAAGAAGATACTTCTTCCTGCTTTCCACTTTCCCTTATCAGCTTCATCCGGACTTTCCCTGTATCAAGATGCTCTCCAACCGGAACCCATTCGTCCGTATATATTGCCTTTATACTCTGTACACAGTCTTGTACACCAATCATTGTTACTGTTATTTTGCATCCTTCACAAAGAATATTATACTCCTGTTCCCCTAATAATACTTTGTCAAAAAGAAGTGTTATGGAAGGATTCTGTAAATATTCTTTTTCACCATTATCATATAATACCATAATAGAAAAATCCTTTAAATCAGGCTGTGTCCCTTCTAATATGGTTCCCACACCTTTTGCTGTACTGCCAGTATAGATAGCAGACCCACTAACAACCTGTTTTTTAACAGCTTCCACCCTAGAAAGCTTTCCTGTAATTTCATAATCTTTCTGCACTGTTACCATAAGATTATTTTCTGTTCCCTGAACCAGATATCCATCCTCATTTATAAATAATTGATAATCTTCCTTTGATAACAATTCCCTATATGCTCCATTTTCAAACAACACTGTGATAAGAAGCTGGTTAGATACTGTTTCCGTTCCCATCCCTTCAACCAGCTTTGCACCTTCTGCTAATTGTATATCTATATTGGTTGGCAAACTATTATGCCCTTGTATTTCCTCCAAAACACATTGTTTGCCACTATATCTTATAATGGGACATTGCATCTTTCCTGCCTTAAGAGGGTCACAAAGCAGTATCGCACCTTTGCTGTAGCTGGTCTCTTCTTCCCTATCCTGCCACCGCCTTACATAACCGTTTGTTCGTCCTTTTGGTGCATAATAAACCACTTTAATGGTATCCTCTTTTCCATCTGTTATAATTTTTAAATCTTTTGCTGTAATCTTTCTTTCCTTATCTTTTGCCACAAAAAATGCGGTATTCCTCACATTTCCAACCTCAATACCAGATACTATATCTGTAGAAAATTCTTTATTTTCCTGAAAAACTGGTGAAGTAGTGATAGCATATAACTTTTCCTTTGGTAAAATAGTAAGATGTTTCGTTACCGCTTCTGGATAATAAAAATACCCATTTTTCACTACAAGCATTGTGTCTTCTCTTGCTGATACATTCTGATAACATACCAGGTTCACATTTCCTCTGGTAAAATCCTCATTCACTTGTAATTCCACTGTATCTTCCAAAGTAAGACTGACATTTCCCGGAATACTGTCAAATGCCCCTCCTTCACATTGGATTTTACCACCAGATACTATGATATCTGCTAATTTCTCACATCCTGCAAAGGTATCTAAGGAAAAGCCAAAGACACATAGCCCATTTTTACATTGGATTTTTTCCAGATTTTTACATCCACAGAATGCACCTTCTTCCATTTGTACCTTACAGGCAATTTCCACTTCCTCCAAAGACTCACAAAAAGCAAAGCACTGTTTACCTAAAGTAATTTGTTGGATTTCCTGTGAAATATATATTTTTTTTATTTCAGAATCCGTCTTTCCCCCTGTAATACTTGTAATTCTTCCCACTGGGTAGGAATTTCCCATCTTATCCTGTACATATTGGGGAATTGTTATCTTATCATGTTCTTTCTTCTCATAGCCTGTTAAATCTGCATATTCTATACCTTCTGACTGATAAATTTCAAAGCTCCATTCCATTTTCCCTTCTGCAAATATTTTTTCTTTTCCCAAAAGGCAAAAGAAAAAAAGCACTCCCATACATGCGAAAATGCTTTTTAATATTGTTACTATACTATTTATTCTCTTTCTATTATTCATATGTTTTCCTTTCTTTTGCTATATTCATTCTACTGTTAGTAACCGTTCAGCCATCCATATCTCATAGCCGAAGTAATATTTTTACTATTCACTTTACACCCTCTATTACACAAATTCTATCATATATTATTTTTTTTTGCAAGTATTTCTAATTTGTTGTGTATAAATTAATAACAGCATTATACTGTTCACTCACAAGCTTGACACTTGCTGTCAAGCTATGTGCCAAAAACATAGAACAGCAACTTAATATGAGGAGAAATGATGATAATGACTTCAGCGATTTTAGGAACAGGCAGTGCTCTGCCTGAGAAAATAGTAACAAATGATGATTTAGCGAAATTAGTAGACACTAGTGATGCTTGGATTTCAGAACGGACTGGTATCCGTTCCAGAAGAATTGCAGTAAAAGAAACCACCACAACCCTTTCCATAGATGCCGGAAAACGTGCTATAGAGGATGCTGGTATCTCACCAGAAGACATTGGTCTGATTCTGGTTGCTACTCTTACCCCTGATGGCAATATGCCAAATACAGCTTGTAAAGTACAGGCAGCACTTGGTGCTATTAATGCCATGTGCTATGAATTAAATGCAGCTTGTTCCGGATTTATGTATGGTGTACAGACTGCTCATGCATATATCTGTTCTGGCATTATAAAATACGCTCTGGTTATTGGTGCAGAAACCCTTTCTAAAATCTTAGACTGGACAGACCGAGGAACCTGTGTACTATTCGGTGATGGAGCAGGTGCCGCCGTTATTGGTGCTTCTAAAGAGGGTATTCTCTCTGTGGAAGGTGGTGCAGATGGTAGCAAAGGTCCTTTTCTTACTAGTGGCAATGCACCTTTGTGTAACCCTTATACCAAACACGAAGCTACCAACCCTTATGTTGAAATGGATGGACAAGAAGTATTTAAATTTGCAGTCCGCAAAATTCCTGCCATTATTGAAGCACTTACCCAAAAGGCAAATATAGACATGGAACAACTAGACTGTATTCTTCTTCATCAGGCAAACCAAAGAATCATCCAGACAGCAGCCAAACGCTTAAAGCTGCCAGAGGAACTTTTCCCTATGAATCTCGACCGCTACGGAAATACCTCTGCTGCAAGTGTTGCCATTTTATTAGACGAAGTACATAAATCAGGCGATTTAAAATCAGGTGATTTAATTGCCCTTGCCGGATTCGGTGGCGGACTTACTTGGGCTGGTATTTTAATGCATTGGGTATAGAAATATTGTATGTAACTGTTCACTCACAAGCTTGACACTTGCTGTCAAGCTATGTGCCAAGAATGTAAAACAGCCAAGAATCCAGCCTTTCGCCGAAGGCGAACTTTAAATAGGCTGGATTCCGTTACTGTTTGCACCGTAGGTGTGAACAGTAACATATTGTATTATAAAAAGAACGGGAATATAATCTCGTTCTTTTTCATTTTAAATAAGAGTATTGCATAATTTCATTCTTGGTGCATAGCTTGACAGCAAGTGTCAAGCTTGCAAATAAACAGTAACCATTACAATTCTAATTTATTTTCTATAGAGTTAATAATATAAAACCCTTTATCATTTAAGGAATTCTCCCGGTTATAGTACATAGGAGTATCATCCATTTGGCGGAAAATGGCTCCAGCCTCCTCTACAATACATTGCATAGCTGCGGTATCCCATTCCATGGTAGGATTGAAACGATAGTAAACCTCTGCTTCTCCTTTAGCAATCACACATCCTTTTAGAGAACTTCCCATAGAAACAAAATTAGTTAGCTGGTATTTTTCTAAAAGTTCATCCATTTCCTTGCATCCATGGGAATTACTCATGACTACCCGTATATCCTTTGTCCGGTTACTCACTTGCAATCTCCTTTTCTCTCCTTTTGCCTCAAGAAATGCTCCATAGCCTTTTGCTCCATAAAACAACTCTTCTGTTACCGGAACATAAATCACACCCAGTACTGGCTTTTTTTGATAAGAAAGAGCAATATTCACAGTAAACTGTCCATTTCTTTTTATAAATTCCTTTGTACCGTCCAGGGGATCTACAATAAAACAATAATCGTTTTCTAACCGCCTCTTGTCATCTTTTTCTTCTTCTGATAAAATTGCATATTCTGGAAATTCTTTCTTCAAACGTTCTACAATTATAGAATTTGCTGCTTTGTCTGCTGCTGTTAATGGCATATCTCCATCTTTATATTCTATCTGCATATCTGTACAGGAATTATAAATCTCCATAATAGCCTCTCCTGCTTTTACAGAAACTTCTTTTACAACTTCTAAAATCTTCTTATTATCCATTTATCACTTTTTCCTTCCTCGTCCTATAATAAGGCAAATATATCCTTTTATAGTATAGAAAACGCATTTATTTAATGCATGTAACAGTTCAGCCCATAGGCTGAACTGTTACCATCTACTACATAAATTTCTTTAGTTCCTCCATGATATAATCTGCACATTCTTCTACCGTCTTATCAATGGTATTCACTACAATATCCGGATTTTCTGGCACCTCATAAGGGCTGCTTATACCGGAAAAGTTTGGAATTTCTCCGGAACGTGCTTTCTTATATAATCCTTTTACATCTCTTTTTTCACATTCACTTAATGGTGTGGCTACATAAATTTCTACAAAGTCTTTTTCGCCCACTATCTTTCTTCCATTTTCTCTGTCTGCCTCATAAGGAGAGATAAATGAAGTAATGGCAATAATTCCTGCATCATTCATTAACTTACAGACTTCCGAAATACGGCGGATATTTTCTATACGATCCTGTTCTTTAAATCCTAAATTTTTATTCAGCCCCATACGGATGTTATCACCATCCAATGACATTGTATGTTTACCTTGGCTACATAATCTCTTTTCAATTTCATTTGCCAGTGTAGACTTTCCAGACCCAGATAATCCGGTAAACCAAAGGGTCTTTGGTACTTGATCTTTTTGTTTTGAACGAAACTCTCTGGTAATATCCATATTCTGCCATATTACATTATCCCCTCTACGAAGAGAATGTTCAATAACTCCACAGGCAGATGTCATGTGGGTTACTCTATCCACCAAAATAAATCCACCCAAATCTTTATTGTGCTTGAAATTGTCATATATAATCTTATCAGAAACAGAAATATCACATACTGCAATCTCATTTTTTGTAATATGGTCTGTTGGTACATGTACTCCACTGTTCACATCTATTCTATATTTTAAGTTCATTACCACTGCAGGAATTTTCTTTGTTCCAACCTGTAAAATATAGTTCTTTCCTGCAACCAATTTGCCATCATCCATCCAAAGAAGCTTTGCAGTAAATACTGTGCTTACCTTTACCTTACTATTCTTACAAATCACACAACCTCTGGAAACATCTACTTCTTTGTCAAGCTGAATCGTTACTGCCTGTCCCTTCCATGCCTGCTCCACCTTAGAATCTGTATTATAAATTTCCTTTACTTTCGCAGTTTCTCCACTAGGAAGTGTTGTTACCTCATCTCCCACACGGACAACCCCACTGGAAATTTGTCCTTGAAAACCACGGAATGTATGATTAGGGCGGCTTACACGCTGTATAGGAAGTACAAATTCATCCTCTATGGATACCTGTCCTACAGAAATATTTTCCAAATAAGCAAGTAATGGTTCACCAGTAAACCAAGACATATTGTTTGATTTCTTTGTAATAAAATCTCCTTCTGTAGCGGAAACTGGGACTACATAAATACTTTCAAAACTAAATTCCTGAGAAAATGCCCGGACACTCTGTTCAATCTCCTCAAAAGTCTTCTGGTCATATCCCACTAAATCCATCTTATTGACTGCAAACACCATGTGTTTAATACCCATTAAAGCACAAATTCTGGTATGACGCTTTGTCTGAATCATAATCCCTTTTGATGCATCTAACAAAATAATTGCCAAATCTGCAAAAGAAGCACCTACTGCCATATTACGGGTATACTCCTCATGTCCCGGAGTATCTGCCACAATAAAACTTCTTTTGTCTGTAGTAAAATAGCGGTATGCCACATCAATGGTAATTCCTTGTTCCCGCTCCGCCATAAGTCCATCTAAAAGAAGGGAATAATCAATCTTTCCACCATTACTTCCCACTTTACTGTCAAGAGCAAGAGCCTTCTCTTGATCTGCAAATAATAATTTCGCATCATATAACATGTGTCCAATCAATGTAGACTTTCCATCATCTACACTTCCACAAGTAATAAATTTTAACATTCCCTGCATCTTAGAAATACCCCTCTCTCTTTCTTCTTTCCATACTTCCTGCGGCTTCATGATCTATCACCCGGCTGGTTCTTTCTGAAGAAACAGCACCAAGAGTTTCTTCGATAATGGCATCCAAAGTATCTGCATCTGACTCGACACCACCAGTAAGAGGGTAACATCCTAGAGTACGGAAACGAATCTTCTTCTGTTCTACCTGTTCCCCAGGCAACAATTTCATTCTATCATCATCTACCATAATAATATTTCCATCACGGATTACTACTGGTCGTTCCTTTGCATAATAAAGGGAAGGAATAGGAATATTCTCTTTACGGATGTACTGCCAGATATCTTTTTCTGTCCAATTAGAAAGAGGAAATACACGCATGCTTTCTCCTTTGTTTATACTTGTATTATATAACTTCCACATCTCAGGTCTTTGATTCTTGGGATCCCATGCCTGTGCTTCATTACGGAAAGAAAATACTCTTTCTTTCGCTCTGGACTTCTCCTCATCTCTTCTGCCACCACCAAAAGCTGCTGTAAATCCATATTTATTCAATGCCTGTTTTAATGCTTGTGTCTTCATAATATCTGTATAGGCAGAACCATGCTCAAAAGGATTGATACCATCACGGATTCCATCCTCATTTTTGTATACTAATAGCTCAATACCAAGCCTTTTTGCGGTTTCGTCACGGAATTCAATCATCTCCCGAAACTTCCAAGTTGTATCAATATGCATAAATGGAAAAGGTGGCTTTTCCGGATAAAATGCCTTCATGGCAAGATGTAACATTACCGAACTATCCTTTCCAATTGAATAAAGCATAACCGGTTTCTCACACTCTGCTGCAACTTCCCGCATAATATAAATTGCTTCTGCTTCTAATTGTTCCAAATGGCTTAATTCCATCATCTGTGAATCCATCCTTTCTGTATTGTGTTACTGTATTGCCGCTTCCTTTTTAACCCCTTATCTGTATGTCGTCCGTTATGTGTAGCCATATATAATTGGCAAAATATACCTTACCGTTTTCTTGTGGCATAGTTGTGTCGCACTGAAAAAATTCCCTTTTTATTATACCATTTTTAATCAAAATTAACAATTCAGCCATGTCATTCATATTTTGCATGACTGAATTGTAAAAACAAAAAACAGCCCATATATAACATGGACTGTTTTTTATTTTTTATAGCTATTTTATAGGTTCTATTAAGCTATTTTACTGAAACTTTTACTACTGTACTGGTTCCTTCAGCAGCAACTTTTACATAATATATTTTTCCAGCTTCAGTTTTGGCTTTGGTTTCAACAGTAAGTTTGTTTGTAGCCTTGTCAAATTTTACAGTTAAATTTGCATACTTGTTTTCACACTTTTCATCTGTATATGCTCCTACTGTATATTTAGCATTGGCAGAAATTCCACTTCCTGATACAGTCAACTCTGCTTTTGTTACTGCACTTCCTGAAGCAGTCTTTGCAATTTCTACTGTTGTTACTTCTGCTTTGTTAGCATCATAAACTCTTAAACTCTGAGCTACAACACCTGGTACACCAAAAACTTTTACCTGAGAGTTTACTGTAGCACCTTTCTTGTCGCAGATACGATATAAGATTACATAATCTTCAAGTTTTTCACCTTTTTTAAGAGAAAGTTTTCCTGTACCAACTTTATTTTTTGCAGTATCTTGTGCAGCTATGGTTGCCCATGTAACTTTCTTTGCAGATTTTGCAACAATGGCAGCACTAGATGCAGCTTTCAAAGTTGTTCCATCATCTGTTGTATACTTTTCGATATCTGTTTTCTTTGCAAAAGCAACCTGATAGATATCATTTGTTGCATTTGTAAATTTTAATCCTGATGTATTGTCATAATCTTTATTATATCTTACATCTAATTTACCATCTCCTGCTTTTGGTAAATCTGCAATTACAGCAGCACCAGATACTGGAGCTGTCAATTCAGCAAATGAAGTCTCTTCTTTCTTAATGGTTACATATTTAATCTTAGAAGATGCTTTCTTTTCTGTTCCTGCAGTTCTAAAGTAAACAGTTTTTTCTGTTGTTCCATCCCATCCGAAATCACCAAGTGCTACAGTTTCTTTCTTAGTTGTTGCCTCTGTCCATGTTTTACCATTGTCCACACTGTACTGTACACTCTTAGGAGCAGATACCATCTTATCATTGTAGTTTACTGTAACATTAGGTGCTTTTGCTTTTGCTTTGATCTTTACATTTACAATCTTACCATAAGGTCTTACACCATCTTTAGCATTCACACGCATCTGTAAAGTTGCACCCTTTGCAGCATAATAGCTTAAATCAATCTTGTCTGCATTATTCCACCAACCATTTACAGTTCTATACTGCACTGCACCAGCAGATACTGCTACTGGTTCTTTCTTTGTACCAGTATTAAAAGTCAAATAACCATTATCTGCATCACCTACAACATTTTCCTTTATATCTTTATCATCAAGTGTTCCAGAATAAGTAGCCATTAATGTATCTTGTGCTTTCAAATCTACTGTTACAGGTTTAATCTCTTCAATAGAAGATCCTGTAGCAACACAAAGAACTTGATCTTTCTTTCTGTTAACCCAGCTTATGTCAAAACTCTGGCTCTTTTTATAGTCCATAGCTTCGTAAGCAGCTGCTTTTGGATATTTCACCTTGCCATCTTTATCCTTGGTAGTAACTGCATAGTATATTACATCAGCCTCTGCTCCATCCTTTAAAGATACATTAGCCTTCTCTTGGTCTTCCCAAACCTCTACATCTAAGGCACTTGTTGCTTCTGCTTCCTTTACTGCTGCAGCTTCTACCTTCTCAGCCTGGTATACCGGCATTGCTGGAATACTTAATGCCATTGCTGTTGCCATAGCCATAGCCATGGACTTTTTGAATCTCTTACTCATAGTAATCATATAATCGTCCTCCTTACATTACCCCTTACGTTCATCCTTGAACGCGGTTATCATTGTCTCGCATCCAGTGGTTTGTACAAATGGTAAGTTCCTTTGTATCATTCCACTTTCACGTAATTAATTTAGCAAAGATGTCCTTAACCGCTATCTTCGCCAAGAATCTGAATCACGTATTTCTTCATCCCAACACCTCCTGCAATATTCTTTCTGCATTCTTTCTAATTTCCTCTCAAAATCAAAAGAATAATTAGTAATAATTACTATCTTATTTGATAGTCTTGTAAACTTATTACTTATATCGTCTTGTTTTCTTGGAAACTTAACCACTTTTTCACAATTTTTCTTTTTTTAATAAAATTCTAAAGTCCGCTAATGACGGGGGTTTTAGAATTTTGTAATATTTTTGTATGATTTTTTATTGTTTTTGTAACATTTTTGTAATATTTGTTTTTTCTATTTCTTATTAACTTTCAACTATACCATATTTTAACATATTTTTGTATCTCAAGTAAGGCAAAAACATGGCAACAATGCAAATTCTGTAACACATTTCTATTATGCATGCCATTCTTTTTTCATATAGCCTCATTACTTCCACCAATCAGCACCTGCTTCCCTTTAAAAGCAAATCCATAGTGAAGGATTCTTTCTTTTGGTATTCCTTTTTCCAGCAGCTCTGCATCATATTGTTTTTCTGCAATCTGTGCAAGTGCAGATGCCAGTGTTTCAGACAAGTTCTTTTCCTTTTTCGGCTGGTATACCTTAAATTCAATAATTATCGCATCCAATTCTTTACATAAAGGTTCCAGCATTACATCATATCTTCCAAGCCCGCTTTCCCGGTTGGATTTCAGATAGTATTTTCCTTTTAATTCCACAAGAAGTCCCAGAACAAAACCATGATAAAATCTTTCCGGCTCAGAAATCCCAGAGACCTGTTTTCCTGTGTCGAAGTAACTAAATGTAGTCAGTGCCACTTGGTTCATATAGTATTCCATTTCTTCTATGTCCCCTTTTAATAATGCAGAAATAAAAGCATTATAGGAAGCTGTTTTTCTGGAAAACCATCCTTTTATCATCCTGCGGAACATTAGCTTTACTTCATGATTGGTAAGGGTCAGTTGATACTCCCATTCCCCCTCCTCATTCTGTCTCCGTTCCTGTATTTTCAAATATCCGCTTGCCACCAAAAGACTCCAGATTGCATTCACGTCTGTATCTAACTGTTCAAAAATAACCTGTTCATCTATTTCTGCACAAAATGGTATGTCTGAAAGTAAATCAGACATAGTCATCTTAATATTCGGATTTCCCTTTTGGATTAATTTTCCTGCCAGACTGTTGGAACTGGTATTTGCCCAGTAAGTGGTAAATTCTTTTTCTTTCAAATAACTCAGAATAGACCATGGGTTATAAATATCTGTTGTATTTCCAAATACAAATCCATCATACCATGATTTTACCTCTTCCTTCCTGCCTTCCAGTCCCTGTTCCTCTAATGCACAAAAAACCTCTGCTTCTGTAAAACCAAAGGCTGTCATATAATTTGTTGCTGTGGTAGTAACAACCCGGACATTATTAAAATCTGAAAATATGGATTCTTTACTTACTCTGGTAATTCCGGTCATAATAGCACGGTACATATATGGATTGGTCTTAAACGTAGAATTAAATAAACTTCTGATAAAACTTACCATCTTATCCCAGTATCCGTTTAGATAAGCTTCCTGCATTGGGGTGTCATATTCATCTAATAAAATTAACACATTCTTTCCATAATAGGAACTCAGATAGGAAGACAGTCTTTGTAATGTCACTGAAAGCTCTACCTCTGTTATTTTATTCACTTCTCTTTTTATTCTTAAAATAAAATCTTTCTCCTCTTGTTCCAATGCATCACTGTCCAGCAAAAAACTATGTCTTGTATATAAGTTCTGTATCACCTGGCGGAGCTGTTCCATCACAGCTTCATAACTGTCTGCTTTCGCCTCTGCAAAAGATAGGAATATCACTGGGTATGTCCCTTGCAGTTCTTGATACTTCTCTTCTTCCCAAATAGAAAGTCCCTCAAATAAATCCCCCCTATTTTTATAGCGGTTCGAAAAAAAACATTCCAGCATACTCATGTTCAATGTTTTTCCAAATCTTCTTGGTCTGGTAATTAAGGTAACATCATCCTTATTCTCCCACCATTCCTTAATTAACAATGTCTTATCTATATAAAAACAGCCCTCTGTCCGTATTTTTTCAAAACTCTGGATTCCAATTGCTACCTGTCTTGCCATAACTCCTCACCTCCTTTGGTCTATAATCTAGTCTTACTTCTAAACTATATCTCAATTATATCAAAACTCCTTGTAAACATCCATCAGTTATTTGAATTTTGGATAGTGTAAATTTACCTTCGGGTTTTATGGATGAGAATCCATCCAGACATTTTATCAGATCAGAACTATTGTTTGATAGTGCTTTACAATCCACAAAAAATGTACTATATTTAACTTAAAGAAGCAACCGCCCACAAAGTGGTTAGTCTGTAAGGATTTTTACTATCCTTTACCGGTCAAGTATCAGGGTAGGTATTTTTTATTTCCGCTTGTCTATGTAGGCAAGCAGTGCAATAATAAAAGTTGCAAATGTAAGCATCAGATAAATACTTTCAAATGTACTCATATGCACCACCTCCCATCTTAATAGAGTTAGTTAGAATGAAATTGGGAGTATTTAGGGTAGAATCCGTTGATAAGGAATTAAGACTGTTTTCTTCACTGGAAAAGGCAGAGTTATGGCTTGTGAACAATGAATTTATATATGGACAATAAAGCTTTGGGGATTATCCTATGGGTGATAAGGAATAGTTTCATAAAGATAATATGTCTTGGGAATTTATAGATATAAATATTAGAGAAATAAATTTAGATGATTTATCTGCATCAAAATTCAAAAATCTTGAATATAAATATGTAAATACCGAAACATTACCAATAATATTACTTTTAGAAATGAACTTAAATGCACAACAGCTATAACCAGTTACCATGAAAATGTTATCTCCTATCTTATTGTAAACATCTGTAGATATCTGAAAGATTATTCTGCTTTTGTTGGAAAAGTAAAGGAATATAATTCAGGAATTTGATGAAGCAGAATTTATACGACACCAGCAGAAAGAAGCAGCCAAGCAGTCTAATGAAGAAGCCAACCGGCTCCGTAAAATCTTAGAAGCACATGGTTGACCGGAATGAAACGAGGAGCCACATTAGTAGCTCCTCATTTTACTACCCCTTACAAAAACAACCATAGAAAATAGTAAAAGAATCTAATTAGCAGACAACTGTCTACTAATTAGATTCCGATATTCCTTTCATACTATCTATATATTCCTCATAAGATTGCACTTCGTATGTCCAATCTGTTTGTTCCCGTATTACTTTTGCTGGTATTCCTGCAATAGTCTGATAGCCCTGAAATTTTTTATTAACCATGCTTTCCGCCCCAACAACGCAATGTTCTCCTATATCAGCTCCTGGCAAAATAGATACTCCCATTCCAATCCAGACATGATCGCCTATTCTACTAAAATTAGGATCTTTTATTATTTTATCGTTTGCCAAGTCAAATATACTATGTCCTTGATTAGCTCTAATTTTAACATCATACGAAAATAAACAGTCCTCTCCACACACAAATTTAGCATTGTGATCCAATCTTAAAATTAATGACATACCTAGTTTACAATTATCACCAAACTGTATAACTGAACTTCCTGTTGCACGGATATGTCCATTAGAAGATATCTCGGATTTTCTTCCAATTTCTATATAAGAATTTTCTAAAGCACTAATACTTACATTTTTATCAATCCTTACATTATCCTTTATAATAACCTTAGAATTCCATCCTACATTGATTTCTACACCATCTGCCATCTTTACATTTTTCCCTATAATAAGTTCAGATGCTCCTCCTATTGTAACATTTGCTTTATCTATATTTCCCTCAATCCTATTTCCATAAAAGTCCAAGTAATTATGTTTTATATTTCTAAGTTGGATATTTTTTGCTGGATAAATATAATCTTTATACTCCATATATCCATACTGTCCTAACAAATTATACACACTATCATGCTCTGCTAATGAGACTATTACATAACATTCTTTTTCCTTCAATCGCTCTGGACTATCTACTATTTTTTCGGGTACTCCATATCTTTCCTTCTTTTTATTAGAATCTATGTATCCCTCAATATCTATCCCATATTTTAACAGTTCACATTGTATAAAACTGCCTCTTTCCCATGCACCCCAAATATATACTTTTTTATCTCTTAAAGATGCACAAAATTCCCTATTTATGTATGTATACATATTTACCGTTGAACACATCCCTAATTTTCCCTTTCATATTTTGTTGGTGTAATAAATCTAATGTTTATTTTCTTTCTACATTCTTTGATTTCTTCTGCAATAAATTTATTCTTTAACATCTTTGTCTGCACATTTGAACCTAAACTCATCGTAGGATCAACAAAGTTTTCTTCCATAGATGCACTAAATCCATCTAATCCAGCACAATTTACATTGCTAATTCCTAATTGAATAAAAAGATGGAATAACATAATCGCAACATTGTCTGATATTTCCATGGTATTACACTTAATTTTCTCATAATCAAGTATCATATTATGTTTTCCACATTTATGAATATTTGATGTGATAACTAGTTGCTTATCGTCTACATTCTTAACAGCATCCCAACGTTTTAAGTTTGTACAAAAAACATAGGAATATGAATAATGTTCTGGTACAAAATTAAGTGCAATAATAACAGGCTGCTTCTCCTTAATATATAAATTAATCTCCTTCTGATAAGTAGAAAGAGTTTTTCCAGGTCCAAGTATCAATATTTCCTTCTCCTTGAATTCCTGTTGTAAAGACTTCCTCAATTCGCTATCATCAACCTGGTTCCTTTGATAATTATCATATATTCTTTGTGCCGTTTCCTTGGAATAATGCATCTTCTCCAACTCATTCATTCCAGAAAATATCTCATCTATATCAGAAACTGTTAAACTGTTTTTTTTGGAAAAAAATGTAGCATAGTTAGGATGACAGTTGTATTTCGCAGACAGATAATAAGGTAATTGATATCCCCATGGATTCTCCATATAAATTCGATTCAAATATAAATCCATAATCTCCAACATATATACAATCTTATATTCTTTCTTGTATACCATATTTAGATATTCTGCAAATAACTCTTCACTTAAATTTCCAGCTCCTCGTCCCATTCCAAAAATAGAAGCATCTATAATAACAGCATGTTCTTCTATATTCTCTAACATATATTGAGAATTACTATAAGCCTGTTGTTTATTATTGTGTGAATGATACCCTAAGATGATTTTTAAATCCAAGTTATGTTCTGCTAATGCCAATAATCTTCGGAAATCCCTAATTTCTAATGTACCAAAACTATCTACAATATAAAAGGCTTCTGGTTTTATTTCATTCACTTTCTGAATAAGATCTAGAAATTCAAAGTCAGTATAATTTACAGTTCCCATTGGTTGGATAAATACCCTTGTTCCATTCTCTACCAATTCTTTACAGAAGCCTAGTGCTTCTTCCCAGTCTTTTTTATGAAATGCTATTCGTAAAATCAAATTTTTAGGGATAACCTGTTTTTGCAACGCTTCTAATGAATAGTCACCAAAATTTATCATACAGGCAAACTCCTGTTTCTCATATTGCTGGCATAAATTAGTTGATACAAAATCTAAATCAGAAAATATAGTATAATCTAAACTAAAATTAGTATTTTCCTGCAAGTAACCACACTCAATAACCTCAACTTTAGACAATACTAATCTATGAATAATTTCTCTGATAGATTTCTCTCCAAATTTCCATTGATTAATATATCCCCCATCCCTAAGTGTGCAATCTAATAATTGTATTGGCTTCATATCATTTCCCCCTGCACTTTTCAATTTGTCAATTATTTATTCTCAAATTTTTTATTATTCCCTGTTGCGATTTTTTCTCTAATATCTGTAGTTGAAATACCATTTGTACATGGGATATAAATAACTTCTACACCTACAGAATTTAGCTCCCTTTCTATCTTATTCCAAACTTCTGTTCCTTTCCAGTCTTCGCCAATAAATGCAACATCAAATTGATACTTTTCCCATGCATCTAATTTACTTAATCCATCATTTCTTACAACTTCATCTACACACCGAAGCTCACTAATAATTTCCATACGCTCTGCAAGAGGAATTATCGTCTCTCTTTTTTTACATTGATATACCCATTCATCCGAATGCACTGCAACAATCAACTCATCACAGTATTTCTTTGCATTCCGAAATAAATTTAAATGACCTATATGGAACAAATCATAAGTTCCCACTGTATAACCCTTTTTAAATTTCTTTTTTATCATATCATTTTCCCCAATCATTTTTATGCCTTGTTATATATAAATCGCATGTATTCTACCAATCTAGATAGCATAGTATCCATATCTATTTGCGGTTTCCAGCCTAGGTTTTCTAATTTTTTTGTATCAAGACGTTTCATGATAGTTTCATTATATCCTAATTTTTGTATATCATCTTCCAAGTCAAAAATCAATTTTGTTTGTGCGTCTGGATTTTGTTCTATAATCCGTTCTGCCATTTCTTTAATGGAAATAGCAGTATCCATGTTGGCTACATTATATGCTTCTCCAGATTTACCTCGCAATAAAATATAGAATATTGCTGTTATGGCATCATTAACATAGCAATAATTTCGTACAGTCTCACCTGTTGATTTCAACACAATATCTTCATTTTTCACAATACTTCTTGCAAATTGAGCAAACACACGATTATCATCAAACCTTGTGCCTACACCAAATGTTGCGGTTAACCTAGCAATAAAAATTGGTATATGAAACTGTTTTGCATAGGAAACACACATTGTTTCACACATTCTTTTACTTTCTGAATAACTGCTTCGTACATTTACAGGATCTATATATCCATAATCTGTTTCTGAAATAGACACTTTTTCCTTATCTGTTTTTCCATACACTTCTAAAGAAGATAAAAATACCATCCCTTTTACTTTTATACTTTTTGCCATTTCCAATATTTGATACATACTACTTAATGCTGTATAAATTGTTGTTACTGGTTTTTCAACATGCTGTTTACTTCCTCCCGTAACTGCAACAGTATGAATAATGTAATCTGCCATAATATCAGGAATCTTATTCTCACTGGAAAAGTCATGGGTAATGGTTACAATTTCTTTTCTGTCCTCCTCAGAAAATAAAGATGCAAACTTAGTCATATTTCTAACTAAAGCTACAATCTTTAAATTCATTTGCTTCTCTTTTTTCAAATATAACAATGCATTCACTGTTTGTATTCCTAACATGCCAGTAGCACCAGTAACCAAAATAGTTTTTCCCTGTAATTCTCCAACTATTTGATTGATGGAATTGATTGCTTCCTCTGCATCCCTGTAAAAAAAGTCATTCAACTATAGTCCCTCCTTTTTCTTATAGGCACGAAAATAATGATGTCCCACTCGTTTACTTTCTGGTGGTAATTGCATATAATCCCCATACAACTTTCTTAAATAATTATCATAACCAATAGGAACCGCATATTCTTCATCTTCAAACTGTAAATATACAGCTTTTTCAAACCATTCTTTCGGACGGACTTCTTTCATAAAGTATGGTCCTAAAATATGACCTACATTCTTACTTGTATCATAGTCATATCTTAACATCAATTCATAAAGTTTCTGACGCTCTTCTTTGCATTTATCAGTGTCATACAAAGTATTTTGTACATTACTATTTTGATTCTTCAGTTCCGTTGCATATTCTTTTATAGCCTCTTGTGTATCAGGCAATCCAATTAAAGGCATAACATCAATGCTGATTCCCGCTGTAGTTTGCATAGGAAAATGATTGGAGTCGCATATATTAGTCTTATCATAAAACAATCCCATATCATCATAATAATCATCTTCTCCCAGAAAACTAATGAATCCAAACTCATCATTTTCCTTAATCAACATAGAAAACTTTTCCCAATCTTTTAAAACAATGAAAATATCTATATCATCATCCCATGGTATATATCCCTGATGGCGTACAGCACCAAGGAGAGTTCCTCCACATAAAAAGTATCTTATATTATTACTCTCACAAACAGACTTTACCTTTTTCAAACAACGAAGCTGACTGTTTCTTATTTCCTCTCTATTTAATTCTTCAAATTTATCTCGTTGAACAAAACTATAATCATTCATCAATTTAGGAAGATCTATTACTTTACTTATATGAACATTTTCCTTATAGCCCATGCCTTCTAACTGCTTAATCATTTCGGACTGAAAACCAGATGCAATTAAAACAAGCACATCTTCTCTAAATGTTCCCAGAACTTCTTGAGGTGCTGACACTAAAACATCCATAAATATTTGCCCGCAATTATTTTTGTTATTATCAACAATACTATTTACTTTTATATTCTTCTGTTGTAAATAATAAATAATCATACCTGCTATCTTATTGCACCCGAACATAACCACATATTTTTTTTCAAAAAAACCTTTTTCAATCATCTTATCTAAATTTCGATATAACTCATCCAAAGCCTTTGTATGTCTAATATAACCCATATTATTCCCCTCAAGAAAACATTTTAGCAACTTATAGTTCTCGCACTTTTTTATATTTAACTGTCACATTAGCTACTACTCCGTACATAACTATATGTCTATTATATTTTCATCTTTCTTTCAAGTTATTATATATGTTTTAATGCTTCTCTAATATCCTCTACTCCAAGCCACTCCACATTATTACCTGAATTATATTCAAATTCATCTTCCACTAACTTACCACCTGGTGTGAAATATTTGGACTTACTCCACCATTCATAATTTGGATAAATAATATAGTGCTTGTCATATTCATAAGTGCTTCTGCAGTCATCCTTTGTAACCATAACTTCATGTAATTTCTCGCCCTCACGAATACCAATTTCTTTGATTTTACAATCTGGTAACATGGCATAAGCCAAATCATTGATATGAAAAGATGGAATTTTGGAAATATAGGTTTCCCCTCCCTTAGATTCTTCTAATGCTTTAAAAACAAGTTCCACTCCTTGCTCCAAAGTAATCCAGAATCTGGTCATACGGCTGTCTGTAATCGGAAGCTCTGTTCCACCGTTTTCAATAATTTTTTGGAAAATTGGAATAACCGATCCACGGCTTCCTGCTACATTTCCATACCGTACAACAGAAAAAGTTGTTCCCTGTACACCACTATAAGCATTTGCTGCCGTAAATAACTTATCAGACACTAATTTAGTTCCACCATATAAATTAATAGGATTTACTGCTTTGTCTGTAGAAAGTGCAACAACCTTCTTTACTCCTCTGTCTAATGCTGCATCAATAACATTTTGTGCTCCATGAATATTTGTCTTAATTGCCTCCATTGGATTATATTCACAAGTTGGCACCTGCTTCATAGCGGCTGCATGTACCACATAATCTACACCATTAAATGCACGATATAAACGCTCTTTATCTCTAACATCTCCAATAAAGAAACGAACCTTACTCATATCTACCTTGTCCGCAAAATCTGTTTTCATAACACTTTGCTTGAACTCATCTCTGGAATATATAATAACCTTTGCCGGATTATATTTTTCAAAAACCATCTCTAAGAATTTCTTGCCAAAAGAACCTGTCCCTCCGGTTACTAAAATTACACTATCATTTAACATCTTCTTTTCCCTCCATATTCTCTTACGGACCTCCAACTTTAAAATCCCATCTTCTGTAATCCCCCATACTACTTGAAGGTATTGATTACTTTTTCATAGTATAGTTATCGGCACTTTATACAAAATTCTTAATGTCAGAAGCCAGCATCTATATTGCACATCCTTGCAGAGCTTTTTAATTTATAGGATGAATTTTTCTTATAAAACACTCATGCCTCGCAAGCGAGGCACCACCATGAATGAAAGTTGATTGCTACATGCTACGCACTCCCGCAATCACCAACTGTATTCGTATTCTGGGCTGTCGCCCTACATACTCATACAGTTCAGCCAGCCAAATGTCTATATTTCTTTGCAAGCAAGCTTGCATGAAATATAGACATTTGGCTGGACTTTCATAGTAAAAAATATAGCATCTGCTATATCTACTATAGCAGATGCTATTATATATTTACTCCCCCAAAATTGTTACGATTCAGCCATATCGTAACAGTTCAGCCCATAGGCTTAACTGTTACGCCATATCATTCATCTATTACCAACATATACTATATTAAGTAAAAATTCATTTTTGACTGAAACATAACCAGATATTAAATCTTAATCCTCAATTATTGCAATAAGTTCAATACTCCCTGAGTCATCTGATTTGCCTGAGCAAGCATTGACTGTCCAGCCTGCATAAGAATGTTATACTTGCTGTATTCTGTCATTTCTTCTGCCATATCTACATCACGGATACGGGATTCTGCAGCCTGTAAGTTTTCAGCAGATGTATCTAAGTTGTTAATACTATGCTCCAAACGATTCTGAAGAGCACCAAGATTTGCACGTTCATCAGATACCCTGCGAAGTGCATTATCATAAGCTTCAATTGCAATAGAAGCCATAGATTGTGAAGTAACCGTCAATGCAGCTCCAACATTTCCTCCATTTGCCTTAGCCATTTCATTATCTACAGAATTGGTTAAAGTACGGATAGCTGTAGTCTGGGTAATTCCCAAATCTTTAGCTTTCATGCTGGCAATTCCAAGGAAAGCTTCCTGACCACCATTTGCACCAATCTGGACACGAAGTGCTTCTTTACCTGTAGTCTGTGGTCTTGTCAAAGTAGCCTTCTGTAAATTAATGGTAACAGTATCTCCCGCTTTAATGTTTGCAAAACCAGAAATCTGAAGAACATAATCTCCCATAGTTGCTGTATTAGAATTTGTAATTCTTAAAGTAGAAAGATCTCCCGTATATTGTCCATTTGCAATTGTAATTGTTCCTGCCTCAGCATCATAAGCTACATCGTGTCCTCTTAAGGATGCAATATTATATCCTTCTCCAATATTTGCAGCCTGAACTCCATCTTTTGTAAACTCAATTCGGATAACATCGTCTATTGCAATAATAGAATTGGAAGAAACATCTTTCTCCACAACCTTCACTTCACCATTGATAAATGTACCCTCTGCAGAACCAACTCCAGGACGGAAACTCTTAGATCCTTCCAAAGAACCATCTAACAACTTCTTAGTATTAAACTCAGAAGTATTGGCAATACGGTCTACTTCGTTGGTCAACTGGGTAATCTCCTGCTGGATCTGCTCTCTGTCATCATCGGTATTGGTATCGCTGGCAGCCTGCACTGCTAACTCACGCATTCTCTGGATGATATTCTGTGTCTCCTGAAGAGCACCTTCTGCTGTCTGAATCAAAGAGATACCATCTTCTGCATTGCTGGAAGCCTGTGTCAAACCACGAATCTGTCCTCTCATCTTTTCAGAAATCGCAAGACCTGCTGCATCATCTGCCGCACGGTTAATACGGTAACCGGAGCTTAACTTCTCTGTAGAAAGCTTCACCTTTCCTGTAGAAATTCCTAATTGTCTGTTCGCATTCATAGATGCTATGTTATGCTGTACTATCATATCCTTATTCCTCCTTGAATCTTGTCCATAATACTATTGTTACATACTCTTTCGCCAAAGGGTATACCAGTCATCCTATCTGTCCCCCTCATAACGTTCTGATACACGACCCACTGTATCATGTTTTCACAATAGATATCGGCATTATTTTTTATTTCTTTACTCCAAAAATTAATTTTTTACATATCTTTTAAATCTTTTTGCAAATTTACAAAATCTTTGCGTATAGTATACAATAATATATCACTTAAACGAATGTAATCTTTCACTGTCACAGCCTGCTGGACCTGCTCCAAATCGTCTCTCAGATCCACAGTATATCCTCTTTGTACCATTTCTTCCAGAAAGGCACCAATTGCTTCAATCAATTCCAGATAATATTGGTTAATATTCGCTTTATCTGGTGTGTAAATATCATCTGCTAATTTATCAATGCTTTCAATTACTTTTGCAATCATGCTTCTCCCTCCAACTGTTCCAGTTTATCTTCCATAAACGCAATCAGTTCCTTATATTGCTTTGTAACCACTATTGTAGTAACCTCCATAAGATACATAAGATGTTCCTGTAACTCCCAATTCCGTTTTACCGTTTCTCCTGTTACATCGTTCCCAATCTTTTTTACATAAATTATTGTCTGTTTCAAATTCTGCTGATAAAAAGTAATTAAATTTGTCTTTTCTTTAATCATAAAATCAATAATATCATTACCAGCCTGCATATTTACCACAATATCCACCAAATCATCTAAAGGAAGATTTTCAAAATCTACACTCTCATATTTATTTATTATATCACAGTGTTTCTGGATTCTATCTTTTATATCTTGTAAATCCTTGAGCATCTCTTCTGCTGCTTTGATTATTTCCTTATACTTTTTCCTTGCAGTTTCCTTATCAAATACTTTATCCTCCAAGCAATCTGACATAGAATAAGCCTTCTCCTTTGTACAATACCGGGCAATCGCATCCGCAAAAGTCATAATCTTAGTACCTTTAATCTTCGCTCCACCTTCTGTTGCATCAATCACCAGATTTTGATCTACAAGAATTCTTGCTTCCATCCCCTGTCGGAACATATTTAAATATTCATTGGTCTGGACCAGTTCTCCGTTAATATCTTCTACCCACAGAACACCTTTGTCTCCCTGTTTTTTCTCTTCCACTACATTTTTTTTGTGGTACTTAGCATCTTCACTGTGTTTTTTGTTATCTGTATAGGCAAAGTCCTGTCCAATGAGAATAATCGGTTCACACCCCATCTCACTTGCCACTGCATGTGCCACATTGGCACAGGAAAATCCCATGTTCAGCCATTCGATTGCCGGGAAGAAATTCCCCCACCAGCCATCGGCACCCCCTTGTGTCTTCTTCAATAATACTTTTTTCCCCGGGTAAGTTCCAATGATATCCGGCCACATAAGGCTCGGACCAATCAATACCATATCCGGATCCATCTCCTGGTTCTCGTAAAAATGTTTATACGTCGGCTCATCACGTTCAATAGAAGCAATCGCATCTGCTTTTACTCCAATTCTTCTACAAGCACGATATGCCGCATCTGTTGAAAGAATCACTGCTTTCCCTTCTGCCTGTTTTAACAATTCCACATTTTTATCTAAAGATGGTCCACCACTGACTATGATTGCTGGTATACCCTTGAACTTTCCTCTTAATTCCGAAATACTGTTACAAAATGTACATCCATCTACACTGGTATAATTATTCCGCAATCCATTCATAACATCCAGTAAACTATTTCCAAGGGAATTAATTTCATACAAAATTGCTTTGCTAATCATCTTTACTGTATCAATCTGGAAATCCTCATATAATGCATAATAAGGCATAGACAGAATTTGCAGATTGTGTACCAAATTCTCCCAATTCGAACCCATACACGCATATATCACATGCTCTAATATTTTCTCTTCTGCACAAGTAATAACGATTTTGTTACTAGATATAATATCATCCAAATTCTCATGTGCAAAAATATAATTCATAATATATGCATTATTCTCAATTACTAAAATTCTGGTTCCCGATGTAGTATCCTGCATCAGCTTACGAAGTAATGCTACGTTGCCTATTCCAAATACCACAATTAAATGATCCTTCATAGGCTCCAGCCCTCTGGTCATCCGTTTTGCCTCTTCCAATGGCTGTTCACTACGCATACGATAATAGTATCCATCTTGATAAAAACATGGAATTCCATCTACTAACTGGCATTCTCCATCTGTAATTTGATAACTTTCTAAATACTCTCTCACCTCTTTCGAAAATCTATTCATCTTCCAAAAAGTTGTTATGTTTTTTTTGTATCTGTTTGCCATATTTTCTCCCTGCTCTTTGCTTAGCTTCTTGTTATGTTGTGTCTTAGTAACTATTTAGGTAGAAACACACATTTACTTTGCGTGTGACCTGAGAAAAAGTAAATTTTACAATGTTTAAGCCCTTTCGCTGAAGGCGAATTATTATAGGCTTAAACATAACTGTTCATGTTTCTGAACAGTATCTTATATATTATCGGCATTTCCTTAAGAATATGTAACAGTTCAGCCATGCAAAATATGAACGACATGGCTGCTGTTACTTTTTCCCTCATAAAGCTAAAATAGCCAACTGCTTTCGCAGTTGGCTATTCTTTATCTTATGTAATTGTCTATATATTATCCTAATAGAGATAATACACCTTGTGCTGACTGATTTGCCTGAGCAAGCATTGACTGACCAGCCTGTTGCAAGATATTGTACTTGCTGTATGTGGTCATTTCACTTGCCATGTCTACATCACGGAAACGAGACTCAGCAGCCTGTAAGTTCTCTGCAGATGTATCCAAGTTGTTGATTGTATGCTCTAATCTGTTCTGTATAGCTCCAAGTTTCGCACGTTCTGTAGAAACTTTCTGAACAGCATTGTCATAAGCTTCAATAGCCAAGGATGCTGATGCCTGAGTTGTTACATCAAGAGCATCACCGATATTTGCACCATTAGCACTTGTAGTTCCTCCAGTAGAAATTGACTGCAAATGTTTTATAGCAGAAGTCTGGGTAATTCCAAGATCTTTTGCTTTCATACTTGCAATACCTACTTGTACTTCCTGTCCACCATTTGCACCAATCTGGAATCTAAGAGCATCTGCACCTGTTCTGGCTGGTCTTGTAAGAACAGCTTTCTGAAGATTAATGGTGATTACGTCTCCAGCTTTTAAGTTTGCTGCACCGCTTACAACAAATCTCATATCTGTCAGACTAGCCTGAGTAGATATTTGAGTTTTCAAAACTGATTTTGCACCAACATATCCTCCGTTTGTAACTGTAATTTGACCAGTTGCAGAGTCAAACGTAACACCAGTACCATTCAAAGATGCAATATTAAATCCCTCAGTTGCACCTGATTCAATTGCAGATCCATCCTTTATAAATTCAATACGGATTACATCATCTACCGCTGTTGCCAGAGCAGATACATTTCCTGCTGCATCATCTAACTTAACGCTTACCACACCATTTGTAAATGTTCCTTCAGCACTTGCTTTACCGGAACCAAATGATGTAGCACCAGTCTGGGAACCATCTAACAATTTCTTTGTATTGAACTCAGAAGTATTTGCAATACGGTCAACTTCGTTTGTCAACTGTGTGATTTCCTGTTGAAGCTGTTCTCTATCATCATCTGTGTTTGTATCAGAAGCTGCCTGTACAGCAAGCTCTCTCATTCTCTGAATGATGTTCTGTGTCTCTTGAAGAGCACCTTCTGCTGTCTGGATTAAAGAAATACCATCTTCTGCATTTGCAGATGCTCTATCTAAACCTCTAATCTGACCTCTCATTTTTTCAGAAATTGCTAATCCTGCAGCGTCATCGCCTGCACGGTTGATTCTATAACCAGAGCTTAATTTCTCTGCTGATTTTGATAATTGATTTACTGAAATTCCTAAGTTTCTGTTAGAGTTCATAGCACTCATGTTGTGTTGTACTACCATTGCCATAATAATTCCTCCTTGAATTGCCAGTGACATCCTTGCCACTGTTGATAAAATTTACTGTTGTAATTGTATCTCCTGGCCGTACGCTCCAGTTCTATTTGATACGAAGTAAATGTTTTATTTTACTTGTTATATATATCGGAGCGGTTTAGCAAAACTTAACCCCTTTTTTGTTACGTTTTTGTTAAGTTTTGGGGTTTTTTTTGCCTTTTTTTAACATTTTTGTAATATTTGTTTTTTTATTACTTAAAAAACTTTTCAATTACACATTGGTGTGTTTTACTTTTTTTATCATAGTTTATTCCCACTAATAACAAATTACCATTATATTCCTTCAGAGCCTCTACATACTGCCTGTTCTTAATTTGTTCAATAGCTCCTTCTGCACTCTTATCATATTTTAATTCGATTATCATTGCTGGTTTATCTGATGTTTTCCTCGGAATATATACCACATCTGCAAATCCCTTTCCACTTGGAAATTCCCGGATTCTTGTATATTCCTTCACAGCATTGTAATACGCAAGAGAAATTACACAACTCAATGAATTTTCATCGTTATAGGTAAGAATAGAAGTATTCTCACTGTGCAACACATTAAGCCGTTTTGCCACCTCTTCTCCATCCAAGTTCCAAGTAGCCTGCAATAATTCTTCTGATTGTTCCAAAGAAACAACTACCTCTTTCCAATTGCTGCATTCCACTGCATTTTTAAATTCTTCCTGTATCTCTGCATTTGGTATCCACACAGACTGTGTATCTTTATTGTATGTCAGATATCCAAAATGAATCAACAATGTTAAAACATCATCCTTACGTTCTAATAAAAACATATCATTTTGAAACGATCTTGTATTAATCTTTACGGGCTCTCCTGCAAGCATTGTTAGAATTGCATCCTTTAATCCATCAAAATTCATAGAAATATATGTCCGTAAAGAATCATAATTTTCTGTTTGTGTCCAGTAATTGCTATATTGTTTCCGAATAATACTATCTACTACTGATTTCGGATTATAAATATGAATACTCTTCCCGAAGTTATACCCATCATACCATTCTTTCATTAAGTTAAAATCCTTTTCATATTGTTCACATAAAGATTTCACCTCCTTTTCTGTAAAACCAACATACTCAGCATACTCGCTTGGTTCAATCATTGAATACTCCATAAACATATTGAGTGCAGATTGTTTTCCATACTTCTTTACAGGCAAAATTCCTGTCATATAAACAAGTGCCACATAATCTTGATCTTTTAATAAAGTTTCCAAAAATTTCAAGTATAACCGCCGCTCTTCTTGTGTAAAATCTTTGTCTCTTAATACACAGTCCCACTCATCTATAACAAAAATAAACTGTTCATCCTTCTTGCTATACAGCCGGCTCAATGCTCTATGCAAAATATTCTCATTTTCTAATATCATATCACTATAACATTCTCTAATTTCTTCCAAAACTTCGTTTTGAATGCAATTAATAAGTGCTTTCATTGATGAAACCATGCCTGAAAATTTCTGTATGTTTAATGCAATTACATTATATTGATTCAAATGTGCTTTAAATGTTTCTTCTTGTTTTGCAATTGCAAATGGTGCAAATAAATTTGAGGAATCATAGGATTTACAGTAATACGCTGTCAGCATACTAGCAGTTGTGGATTTTCCAAATCTTCTGGGACGGCTAACACATACATATCCCTGCATTGTATTAATTACTTCATTTGTGTGAACAATTAATTCTGTTTTATCTACATATATTTTCGATTGTACAGCTCTTTTAAAACCATTATTACTCGGATTCAAATACACACCCATAATTTATACCTCTTTCATAAGCTGTAACAGTTCAGCCGGAGGCTGACCTGTTACGGAATTGGGCAAGCTTCGCATGTAAATTGCCCAATTCCA